>JACRCY010000177.1 GCA_016218785.1 Deltaproteobacteria bacterium | reverse complement strand
CGCGGCCCGGGGCGCCGCCGTGGGGCCCGCGGCCCGGGGCGCGGCCGCGGCGGGGACGGCACCGGCCAGCGCGCGGTCGGCGCCGACGAGCGTGTTCGCGAAGGCCTCGTCGAGGCGCTTCGGCCCCGCGGCCCAGCGCTGCTGGTAGCTCTGGATGAACGCGTTGACGCTCGCGTCCATGCGCGCGGTGAACGGCCGCGGCCAGAGGCCCATCACGAAGATCATCGCGATGATGGGCAGGAAGACCGCGATCTCGCGCGCGGAGAGGTCCTTCATGTCGCTGTTCTTGGGGTTGGTGATGGGGCCGAACATCACCTTCTGGAACATCCACAGCAGGTAGACGGCGCCGAGGATCGCGCCGGTCGCCGCCAGGAGCGCGAACAGCTTCGGGTGGGGGAAGACGTTCGCGATCCCGAGCTGCACCCACGTCCGGTGGGCGTCGAAGGTGCCGAAGAGCACCAGGAACTCGCCCACGAAGCCGTTGGTCCCGGGCAGGGCGATCGACGACAGGCAGATGATGAGGAAGAAGGCCCCGAAGGTCGGGACCGCGGCCCACAGGCCCCCGAACTCGTCGAGCTTGCGCGTGTGGCGGCGCTCGTAGATCACGCCGATGGCGAGGAACAGGCCGCCCGTCGAGATGCCGTGGTTGAGCATCTGGTAGATGCTCCCCTCGACGCCGCGGGCGTTGAGCGTGAAGAGGCCCAGCATGCACAGGCCCAGGTGGGCCACCGAGGAGTAGGCGATCAGCTTCTTCACGTCCCCCTGGGCCCAGGCGACCAGGCTGCCGTAGATGATGCCGATCACGGCCAGGATGGCGATGACGGGGCCCATCGTGTTCGCGGCGTAGGGGAACATCGGCATGGCGAAGCGGATGAAGCCGTAGGTGCCGAACTTCAGCAGCACGCCCGCCAGGATCACCGACCCCGCGGTGGGCGCCTCGACGTGCGCGTCCGGGAGCCAGGTGTGCAGCGGGAACATCGGCACCTTGATGGCGAAGGCGAGGCCGAAGGCGCCGAAGCACAGGAGCTGCGGCAGCGGCGCCAGGATCAGCTTCGAGATCGCCACGTAGTCGAAGGTGTAGGCGCCGGCGAGCTTCCCGTGCTGCACGTAGAGGTAGAGGATCGCCACCAGCATCAGCAGCGAGCCGACCATGGTGTAGATGACGAACTTGATCGACGCGTAGATGCGCCGGTCGCCGCCCCAGACCCCGATGATGAGGTACATGGGGACCAGCATGATCTCCCAGAAGACGTAGAAGAGGAACAGGTCGAGGGCGAGGAAGGCGCCCAGCATCCCGGTCTCGAGGATCAGGAAGGTGACGACGAACTCCTTCACCTTCTTCGTGATCGCGGCTTGGGCCGAGAGGAGCACGATCGGCGTCAGGAAGGTCGTCAGCATCACCAGCCACAGGGAGATGCCGTCGACGCCGACGTGGTACTGGACGCCCAAGGAGGCGATCCAGGTCCAGTCGGTCTCGAGCTGGAAGCCGCCGATCGCCGGGTCGAACGCGACCGGGATGCCGAGGGAGACGAGGAACGTGATGACCGAGACGACCAGGCCGGTCTGGCGACACAGGCCCTCCTCGTCGCGCGGCAGCAGCATGACGACGAGGGCGCCGAAGAGCGGCAGGAAGATGACGAGGCTGAGGAGGGCGCTCACGGCGTCACCTCCACCTTCTGCACCGTCTCCCGGCAGGCGCTGCTGCCGAAGCGCCGGTCGCACACCTTGAGCGTGACGCGGTGCTTGCCGGGCTTCGCGAACGTGTGCGGCGCCGGCCGTGCCCCGAGGGCTTCGAACTTGCCCTTCCCGTCGAAGTCCCAGGCGAAGGTGAGCTCGCGGCCGCTCCGCAGCAGCGGCGAGGCGTCGGCCTGCCAGGGCGCGCCGACCCGGGCCTGGCGCGGCGCCGTGAAGCTGGCCGACGGCCGGCTGGCGAAGAAGACGATGCCGGCGACGCCGACGAGGATCGCGACCAGGTAGCGCTGCACGTCACCCGACTGCAGGCGCTTGGCGCCGCGCCCGAGGAAGTCGACGGCCCAGGCCGAGCCGTTGACGATCACCAGGTCGATGACGAAGGCGTCGAGGACGCGGTGGCACAGGACGGCGAGGCCGCGCAAGGGGCGCACCAGGAGGAGGTCGTACAGCTCGTCGACGTAGTACTTGTTGAAGACCACCTTGTGCGCCCACCGCAGCGAGAGCACGAGCGCCTTCACCAGGTCGCTGTAGCCGTTGTGGTAGAGCCGCCAGGCGATGCCGATGCCGGCCCCGGCGATGACGAGCGCCAGCGCCTCGAGGCCCAGCTCGGTGCCGAGCGACAGGTGGTGGGCGCCCGCGGCGCCGGGTCCCGTGCCGAAGACCGGCGCGAGCCACCGCGAGACGAGGTCGATCCTCGGCACCATGGTGATGCCGATGAGACCGCCGACCACCGCGCCGCCCGCCAGCACCATGAGCGGGATGGTCATGGCCGGGGGGGATTCGTGGAGGTGCGCCTTGGTGTGCTCGTCCGCGCGGCACTCGCCCGAGAAGACCAGGTAGTACAGGCGGAACATGTAGAACGCGGTGCACAGCGCCGCGGCCAGCAGGAGCACCCACACCACCATGCCGACCGCGTGGAAGGCGGGGTTCTCGGCGCCGAAGGCGCCGGCGAGGATGGCGCCCTTCGAGAAGAAGCCCGACCACGGCACGATCCCGGCGATGGCGATGGTCGAGAGCAGGAAGGTCCAGTGGGTGATGGGCGTGCGCCGCCTGAGGCCCCCCATCTCGCGGATGTCGCCGCGGTCGCCCATGGCGTGCATGACCGAGCCGGCGCACAGGAAGAGGCAGGCCTTGAAGAAGGCGTGGGTGTAGAGGTGGAAGATGCCGGCCGAGAAGGCACCGACGCCCACCGCCGCGAACATGAAGCCGAGCTGGCTGATCGTCGAGTAGGCCAGGACCTTCTTGAAGTCGTTCTGGGCGAAGCCCATGGTGGCGGCGTAGAGCGCCGTGACCGCGCCGACGAGCGCCACCACGGCCATCACCGCCGGCGACAGGATGTAGATGAAGTTCATCCGCGCCACCAGGTAGACCCCGGCGGTGACCATGGTGGCGGCGTGGATCAGCGCCGAGACCGGCGTGGGGCCGGCCATGGCGTCGGGGAGCCACACGTAGAGGGGGAGCTGCGCGCTCTTGCCACAGGCGCCGACGAAGAGCAGCAGGCCCACCCAGAAGGCGATGGGCATGCCCAGCCAGGCGACCGTGCGGAAGAGGTCGGCCTTGTCCCGCAGCTCCGCCAGCGACAGCGTGTCGGCCGTGACGAAGCAGAGGAACATCCCGAGCAGGAAGCCGAAGTCGCCGATGCGGTTGACGATGAAGGCCTTCCGGCCGCAGAAGGCGTTGTGGTCCTTCTGGTACCAGAAGCCGATGAGCAGGTAGGAGCAGAGGCCCACGCCCTCCCAGCCGACGAACATGACCGGCAGGCTGTCGCCGAGGACCAGGATCAGCATCGAGCCGGTGAACAGGTTCAGGTAGCCGAAGAAGCGCGGGTAGTCGGGCTCGTGGGCCATGTAGCCCATCGAGTAGACGTGGATGAAGAAGCCGACGATGGTGACGACGAGGATCATCACCCCCGCCAGGGGGTCGACGACGAGCCTGAGGTTGAGCGTGAAGTCGCCGGCGTGGAGCCAGGTGTAGACCGTCTGGCTGACGGCGGGCACGCCCGCCCGTCCCGCCTTCCACAGCGGGTAGAGGTCGCCGAACACGGCGTTCAGCGCGAGGGTCGCGGCGGCGAAGACCACGCCGCACGCGACGAAGTGGACCACCGGCCGCGGCAGGCGTTTGCCGAGGATCAGGTTGATGGCCGCGCCCAGCAGCGGCAGGAGCGGAATCAGGTGGAGGTAGCCGATCTCGTGCATGCCGAGCTCGATGGCTGCGTCAGAACTTCATCTCGTTGATCTCGTCCACCGCCACCGTCTTGCGCGTCCGGAAGACGCCGACGACGATGGCCAGCCCGACCGCGGCCTCGGCCGCGGCCACGGCGATCACCAGGAACGCCAGCACGTGCCCGCGCATGTCGTGGTGCGCGCGGGCGAAGGCGACCAGCGTCAGGTTGGCGGCGTTGAGCATCAGCTCGAGGCTCATCAGCACGATGAGCGCGTTGCGCCGCAGGATCGCGCCCAGGGCCCCGACCGCGAACAGCCCGGCGGCCAGGATCAGGTAGTAGCCGAGCGGGACCATCAGCGGCTCTCCTTGGGGGCCCCTGGTGCGGGGGCGTCCTCGGCCCGCGGGGCGCGCTTGCCGCGCGCGATGACGATGGCGCCGATGACGGCCAGGAGGAGCAGCAGCGACACCGCCTCGAAGGGGAAGAGGTACTCCTTGAAGAGCACGTCGCCGAAGGCACCGACGGTGCCGAAGCTCGTGGGCGGCGCCCCCCCCTTGGCGGCGAGGGCCGGGGTCGGCACCAGGCGCAGGACCACGTAGCCGAGCAGGAAGAGCGCGCAGACGCCGACCACCTTGGTGAACAGGGAGCGGAGCGCCCACGGCTCGCTCTCCTCGCGCCCCAGCACCATGATCACGAAGACGAAGAGGACCATGATGGCGCCGGCGTAGACGAGGATCTGCATCACGGCGAGGAAGTGCGCGTAGAGCAACACGTAGATGCCGGCCAGGCAGAAGAAGGAGCCGACCAGGCCGACGACGGCCATGACCGCGTTGCGGCGGGTAATGGTGAAGATGGCGAGGCCCAGGGACCCGGCCGCGAGCACCAGGAAGACCCAGAACGCGGGGTTGCCCCACATGGAGGGCGCCCCGAACTCGATGGTGGCGCGCGGCGGCTGGCCTCCGGCCAGCGCCGGCGCGGTCGCGAGCAGCGGGACGAGGAGCGCCAGGATCCGGCTCATTGTGGCTCCTTGGCGAGGAAGTCGGCGCGGAACTTGGTGAGGAAGCCGAGCATGGGCCAGGCCGCGGCGTCCCCGAGCGGGCAGATCGTGTTGCCGGCGATGCCGTGCGCGATCGAGGCGAGCAGCGCGCTGTCCCCCTTGCGCCCGTGACCGTCGGCGAGGCGGGTGCAGACGCGCGCCAGCCACCCGGTCCCTTCCCGGCACGGGGTGCACTGCCCGCACGACTCGTGGGCGTAGAAGCGCATCAGCCGCGCGCACGCGGCGACCAGGTCGGTGCGGTCGTCGAGGACCACCACCGCGCCCGAGCCCGCCATGGTCTTCAAGGGCTTGCCGCCGCCGACGTCGAACTTGACGCCGGGGGCGACCTCGACGTCCTTGATGCGGGCGTCGGTCATGAGCGCGTCGAACTCGACCGGGACGTCCAGCTCGCTCTCGTCGAGGGGCGGCATCGACGAGCCCCCCGGGATGACGCAGCGGGGCCGGCGGCCGTCGCGCACGCCGCCGCACACCTCGTCGATCACCTCGCGCATGGGGATGCCCATGCGCAGCTCGTAGACGCCGGGCCGCTGCACGTGCCCGGAGACGCACAGCACGCGCGTCCCGCCCGAGCGCCCCATGCCGAGCTTGGCGTACCACTCACCGCCGTTCTCGACGATGGCGGGGATGTTCGCCAGGGTCTCGACGTTGTTGACGATGGTGGGCTGGCCGAAGAGGCCCTTGACGGCCGGGAAGGGCGGCTTCAGCCGCGGCCAGCCGCGCTTCCCCTCGAGCGAGTTGAGCAGCGAGGTCTCCTCGCCGCAGATGTAGGCGCCGGCCCCGCGGTGGACGGTCACGTCGCACTGGAAGCCCACCCCGAGGACGCTCCGGCCGAGGTAGCCCTTCTGGTAGCAGTCGTCGACCGCGGCCTGGAGGATGCGGGCCTCCTCATACATCTCGCCGCGGATGTAGACGTACACGTGGTGGCAGCCGAGGGCCCAGGCCGTGCACAGGCAGCCCTCGATGAGCAGGCACGGATCCTGCCGCAGGATCTCGCGGTCCTTGAAGGTGCCGGGCTCGCCCTCGTCGGCGTTGACCACCAGGTAGACGGTCTCGCTCCCGGGCGGCACGAAGGTCCACTTCAGGCCGGTGGGGAAGCCGGCGCCGCCGCGGCCGCGCAGGTTGGACTTCTTGACCTCGGCCGTCACGTCCGCGGGCTTCATCATGAGCGCCTTGCGGAGCGCCCGGAAGCCGCCGCGGCCCTCGTAGACGC
This sequence comes from Deltaproteobacteria bacterium, assembly GCA_016218785.1. Taxonomy (GTDB): domain Bacteria; phylum Myxococcota_A; class Polyangia; order JACRCY01; family JACRCY01; genus JACRCY01. The sequence goes on along the minus strand of JACRCY010000177.1, from coordinate 12,205 downwards.
CCAAGCGGTGCGAGTCCTTGACGCCGAAGTTCTTGGTGACGATGCGGACCGGCGGCTCAGGCATGGCCCGTGCCCTTCACTCTCAACTCGTCCAGCAGCGCGTTCACCTTGTCGCGGGTGAGGTCGTAGTGGTAGGTGTCGTTGACCAGCATCATGGGCGCCTGGCCGCACGCCGCGAGGCACTCGACCTCGAGCAGGGTGAACATCCCGTCCCGGGTCGTCTCGCCGCGCTTGATCCCCAGCCGCTCCTCGAGGTGCGCGAGCAGGTCGTAGGCGCCGTTGGCCCAGCAGGAGACGTTGGTGCAGAGCTGGATCAGGAACTTCCCGGGCTGCTGGCGCAGGTACATGGTGTAGAAGGTCACCACGCCAAAGACGTGCGCCGCGGACAGCCCGAGCTCACGCGCCACCAGGGCCACGGCCTCGTCCGGCACGTAGCCGAGCTCCTCCTGGGCGATCCACAGCGCCGGGAGACAGGCGGCCTGGGCCTCGGGGTAGCGGGCCCGCACCGCGGCGATTCTCTGCCGCGCTTGCTGAGAGAGCTCCAGAGGCATGGAAGTCGTGGCTCCTTGCCGGCGTGGCCGGCGGCTCCCCGCCAGAAAAGTCGCCAAAAAGTAGGTGATCCGCCGCGGCGTGTCAACCGCGCGGGTCGCCGGGCCGTGGCCGGGCCAGGCTCAGCTCGCCAGGCGGGTCGCCACGACGGCGAGGAGCTCGTCCACGTCGAACGGCTTCTCCAGGCGCGGGTTCGGTACCTGGCTGAGGAAGGAGCGCGCGGTCGGCGTGAACGCGCCGCCGGTCAGGAACACGACCCGCTCGCGCTGCTCGGGCGCCACGCGGCCGAGCTCGTCGTAGAGCTCCATGCCGGTCATCACCGGCATCATGAGGTCGCAGAGGATCACGTCGAAGCGCTCACCGCGGCCGAGGCGCGCGCGCGCCGGCAACCCGAGCAGCCAGCCCGCGAGCACCGTGATCCCGAGGAGGAGCGCGACGCCAGCGGCCAGGGGCGGCATCGGGCGGTACACGATCGTCGGCCCTGCGACGCCTGCAGGTCGAGAGCCCCCCGACTCCGTGTCGCCCGCCATCTCGCCTGCTTTCGCGTCCCCAAGGGCCCGATCACCCTGCGTTTTCGCGCCCTCGTGCTTCCTCGATGGACCGAAGCGCCGCGCGCGCCCGCTCGGCACGCGTGTCCGTGCCCTTCGCCCAGGAGCGCAGGGTCACTTCCGCTTCGATGCGGACGGCCTCGGTTTCGTTTCGCAGGGCGAGATGACGGAGCAGGGGGATCGCCGCGGGGTCGCCGAGGCGGCGGAGCGCCATGACGAGGTTGAGCTGGCCAGTGGGCTTCGCCTTGGGGAGCGCGGCCTCGATCGGGGGGATGGCGTCCCGGCCGAAGCGGCGGAGCTCCTCCATGGCGCGCTCGGCCAGGGGCCCTTCGCGCGCGGCGATGGTCTCGACCTCGTCGCGGATCTCGCGCTCCCGGAGCTCGCGCCGGGTGCAGGCGGGCAGGGCGAGCAGGGCGACGAGCAGCCACGGCCAGGTGCGGGGCGAGGTCACGCCGGGAGCATACCTTGCGGCCGGCGCCCACGGAAAACTTTGCCGCCGCCGCACGGGCGGGCACCATAGGGGCAGTGACCCGTCTCCTCGTCCTCAACCTGACCGCCTTGGCCTGCGTCGTGGCGGCGCTGCTCGTCGCGGTGGCGCTGCTGCACCTCGTCGAGCGGGCCGTGGGCAGGTTCGTCGCGCACCGCCTCGGCTGGCGGGCCGTGCTGGTGACCGGCTGGATCGGCGTGCCGGTGCACGAGCTCAGCCACCTCGTGGCGGCCGTCGTCTTCCGCCACCGCATCGTCGGCTGGAGCCTGTTCGACCCCGATCCGACCACGGGCACGCTCGGGTACGTGCGCCACGCGCACACGCGCCCCGGCGTCTGGCAGCTCGCCGGTTACTTCTTCATCGGCATCGCGCCGCTCGTGGGCGGGGCCGTGGTGCTCGCCTTGCTGCTCGTCTGGATGGTGCCGCCCGTGACCCTGCGGGCCTGGCTCGGGCAGGGCGGGCTCCTCGCGGCGGCGGCGCCCGCCGCGGACCCCGCGGTGCTCGCGACCGGGGCCGGGCTCGCCGGGCTCGCCCGCCGCCTGCCCGACCTCGGGTGGACGTTGCCCGCCGAGGTGTGGCGCGCGCGCACCTGGTGGCTCCCGCTCCAGCTCTACCTGTGCGCCGCCGTCGCGGCGCACCTCGCGCCGAGCGCGCGCGACCTCGCCGGCGGGCTGCGGGGGGCCCTGGTCGTGATCGCGCTGCTCGGCGCCGCGGCCACCATCGGCGCGGCCACCGGCACGAGCCTGGCGGGAACGCTCCTGGCCGTGCCGGTGACGGCGCTCCTGGTGGTGCTGACCGTGGCCCTCCAGCTGCTCCACGCCCTCGGGGCGGCCGCGGTCGCCGCCCTCCTCGGGCGGCGGTAGCCGACGCGCGTCGGGCGCCGCCCGGCGTGGTAGTCTCCTGCTCCATGGGACCCCGGGAGGTGCGCGGCCCCGAGCTCTCGCGGCGGGGCTTTCGCGCGCGCGGGGCGCCGTGGTAGGGTGGCCCCCACCCGGAGGGGTCGAAGGAGGTCCGCGATGCGCAAGGTCCTGTGGCTCGTCCCCGCCGCGCTGCTCGCCGTCGGCGGCATCGGCTACGCCGCGGACAAGGAGCCGTCGGCCAAGGAGTACGGCGCCAACTGCGCCAAGCTCGAGAAGATCCTCGTCAAGGGGCGCGACGCCGACGCCACCAGGAAGGTGAAGGCCTGGCTCTACGAGACGCTCAAGAAGGGGCCCGACGGCAAGGACATGGAGAAGAAGGTCATCAACATGGGCTGCGGCATGGTCCTCAAGGACAAGAAGTCCCTCGAGAGCTACAAGAAGAAGGCCGACGAGGAGGCTGCGAAGTAGAGCACCGCCGACGCGTCGAGGACGACCTCAGCCACGTCGCGCCTCGTCACGACGCTCCGCGATCAGTTCCTCCGACAGTGACCGGCCCGCCGGAACGTACTGCCGGACGAGGTCCTGGGCCCGGCGGAGGGCGTCCTGGGCCGGCACGATCGCGATACGACCACCGTCGACCTCGAGCATGACCTCGTCGCCGGGCTGGAGGCCGAGCGCCTGCAAGCACTCCTCGGGCAGCACCACTCGGCCCCCGGCTTCGAGGAGGGCTCTTACCCTGACCATCGTGGCCGCCTCCTCTCCGCCTGCCTTGTACCTGAGTCGCGCCCGTCTCGCTACGACGGGGCATCCACGATCCTGATCATACCCGCCGCAAGCCCGATCGACGACGTCGGGGAACCAAGGGGGGCGGATCAGGCCCGTCGTGGCAGGCCGATCTCCCGCTCCAGCATCCCGTCGAGCATCCGGTCGGGCGTCCAGCGCGCGAGCCACGCCTGAATCGTGGCGTTGCGCCCGACCCGGCCGATTGAAGCAGCGCGCGCGGTCGCGCGCAAGCGATGGTGCCTCTGCATCGGCCGCGTCCCCGCGTCCCCGCGAGGCAGTGATTACAAGGCGATACAGGTGGATTGCACAAGTCATAATTCTGCGTTATTGGTTGTGCATGGCGCGCATCTCGCCCGAGTTGGAGCAGATCCTGCGGGACCTAAACCCGTGGTGGACCGCTCCTCACCCCGTCCGCCCCTCCCCGCCGCCGTATCGTCGCCGGCACGTCCCCGGCATCGTGGCCGCCCTGGCACGTCCGCGGGCCCTCATCCAGGTCCTGCGCGGTCCCCGGCAGGTGGGCAAGACGACGGCGCTCTACCAGATCGCCGAGGATCTCCTGGGCCGCGGGAGCGCTCCGGCCGACATCCTCCTCGTGCGCTTCGACCTCCAGCCGCTGCGCGAGGCCGGCGTCATGCCGCTGGTGCGCTGGCATGCCGAGGCGATCCGACGGGCCACGGGGGCGACCACGCCGGTGATTCTGCTCGACGAGATCCACAAGCTCTCGGCCTGGGACGAGCAGGTCAAGCACCTCTACGACACCTTCCCGGTCCGCCTCGTGATCACGGGCTCGTCGAGCGTACTGGTCGCGCGCGGGCAGCGCGAGAGCCTGGCCGGCCGGGCCGCGACCCTGGACTTTCCGCCCTTCCTGTTCCGCGAGGTGCTCGAGGCCTGGCACCAGGACGCGGCCGGCGCCCTGCCCGAGCCCCTCGGGTTTGAGCGCTGCTTCGACGCGACGGCCGACCTGGCCGCGCACGTCGGCGCCATCCACCGGCAGCCGGCCCAGCGGCTCCATTCCTTCCGGCGGCGGCTCGACCGCTACTACAACCGCGGCGGCTATCCGCGGCTCTACTCGGGGGAGGTCGACGAGGATCGCTGGGCCGACTACCTGGTCGAGACGGTGTTCGAACGCGTGCTGGGAGTGGACATCCCCGACCTCTTTCCGATCGAGCAGCCCACGCTGCTCCGGCACATCTACCTCGAGGTGGCGCGGCGCACCGGCAGCGAAGTCTCGCAAGGGACGCTGGCCGACGACTGCAACGCCGCCGGCTACCGGACCACCCAGCCGGTCGTGGGGCGCTACCTGCACTACCTCGCGGACGCCCTCCTCATCCGCGAGTTCCGCCGCTATCCGCTGACGCGGAGCCGCACGGCGCGCGTACCCGTCAAGATCACGCTCACCGACCTGGGCGTCCGCAACGCCATCTTCCGCGGCGCGCCGAGCCTGTGGGAGTCCCCGCCCGCGGTGGTGGGGCCGCTCGTCGAGACGCTCGTGCAGGCGGTGCTGCGGGGCGCCGGCCTCGAGGTACACTTCTTCCGCGACTACCGCGAGCCAGGGAACCGCCGGTCCCCGATCGAGGAGATCGACTTCGTGGTGGAGGCGCTCGACGGCCAGGTGATCCCGGTGGAGGTCAAGTTCCGGGCGCGCATCGACCGGGGGGACGTGGACGCGGTGTACCGGTTCATGGACCAGCACGAGTGCCCCATGGGGCTCGTCGTGACCCGGGAGGCGTTCCGCTGGGACGGTGAGGCGCGGATCCTGTTCGTGCCGCTGCTCGAGTTCCTGCTGGCGTTCTGAGACCGGGAGGCGGGGCCGGGCGCTTCGGGCCCGGGACCGGGAGGCGGGGCGGAGCGCTACGGGAACGGCATGTTCAGCATGACGTAGAAGCCGTCGTAGTAGCGCTGCAGGGCATCGATGAAGTTGGGCAGGAACTCGATGGCCGTGTAGGCGAAGCCGCCGCCCACCACGCCCATGAGGATGGAGTACTCGGTGAGCGTCTGGCCACCCCGGTCGCTGACCGGGCGGGCGCGGTGCGCGGCCCGCAGCCACTGGCGCAGGCGTCGCATCAGCGCACCAGCGTGACGTGGACGCGCGTGCGCGTCTCGTCGAGCTTGAGCAGGTTGACGGTCATCTCGGCGCCCCCGCTGGTGTAGACGAGGATGTGGGCGTCGTCGGCCTGGAACTTCGCCGGCAGCGGCTTGGTCTCGTCGACCCACCCGCGGCGCTGCATCTCCCCCTTGTAGAAGTTGAGGTTGGCCTCGAGCGGTCCGTCGTCCATGTAGGTCACCACCTGAGAGCGGGCCAGGGGGTCCCGGGCCTGGGTCACGAGGAGGCCCATGGCGCCCGGGTAGACGGGGATGTCGGCGGGCACGGCGCTGCGGTCCAGGAGCTTCAGGGGCTCGGACGCGACCGCCGGGAAGACCAGGGTGCGCCCGTCCTTGTGCATCATCACGACCTGCCGCATCATCCCGGCCACCGCGTCGTAGCCCGAGACCGAGCCGCCCTTGAAGGTGACGTCCTCGGTTACGTGGTGGCCGGCGGTGCGCCACTCGGCCGCGTAGAAGTCACCGACCTTGGCGGGCGAGTCGGTGGTGGTGAAGTAGGCCATCTTGAGCGCGGAGGAGCCCACCCGCTGGTCGGGCGCCACGGGCCGCATGGTCGTGCCCGGGTAGGTGGGCATGGGCACCGGCCAGAAGCGCATCATCGGATCCTCGGCCGCTCGCACCGGGAGGTGCTCGCCGCCGGTGAGGAGCCCCAGGAACGCGGTCCCCGAGGCGATGAAGAGCACGGCGAAGATTCGACCACGTCGTCGCATGGCGCTGGCTCACTCCTGGGTGACGATGAACTCGCCGAACGGGTTGTTGGACGACAGGCTGCGGTTGCAGCCGACGATCCCGGTCTCGCGGCACCCCATGAAGTACTGGCCGCGTTGCTTGTAGGCGTTCTCGTAGGCGCTCTTCGGGGTGAAGGGGGCGGTGTCGAAGGTGTCGGGCTTGTCGCTCATGCCCTCCAGCCGGCGCTTTCCATCCGTCGTGGGGCCGTATGCCCTGGCGGCGAGCGCGGTCTCCATCGGGTCGATGGTGGGGAAGGCGACCTGCTCGTTGAAGATCGCGATGACCTGGGAGGGCAACGTGATCGCCAAGGCAGCCAGCTTGGCCGTCGTCTTGGGCGCGGACGACACCCACGCCATGCGGTCGACCTGCTTCCAGTAGCGCGTGCCCTTGTCTCGCTGGTAGTAGCCGCCGATCGACGTCCCATCCTGGAGGTTCCACGAGTCGACGACGAGCGCGATGCCGTTCTCGGCGGCACGGTCGTCCAGGGTCACGGTGCCGAATGGGCGGAAGGCCGTGTTGAACCGATTGTCCATGAAGCGCTTGGTGAACATGGCCGTGGGCGCCACGCGCCACCGCATCTTCACTTGCACGAAGCCCTTCTGATTGAACCCCCAGCCCGACGGCCCGAACTGCTCGGCGATGGCACCCGAGCCCGCGAAGGTCGGCCGCGTGTCCGAGCCCCACATCATGGCTTGGTGCAGGAGGTTACTGCTGGTGAAGGTCTGCGCGTCCCACACTGTCCAGGCCCACTTGAAGATCTGGAAGACCAGGTTCACCCAGGAATTGCCGGGCACCTCGGGCACCCGCTCGTTGAGCACGCGCGGCTCGCGCAACTCCCACTCGGTCATGATGTAGGCGCGTTGGTTCTGGAGCTTGTTCGTCGACACGAGGTTGTCGAACCGCTCCATCGCGTCGGCGACGATATCCTGCTTGGCCTGGTTGAACAGCGACGAGCTGTTGCCCGGGTTGTTGTAGTCGGTGAGGAGCTTGCCCGTGAACTCCCAGGCGACGTAGCGCTCGGCCTCCTGCTGCTTCAGCTTGATCTGGGTGGCCTCGTAGAAGTAGATGGCGAAGATGAAGATGCCGACGATCACCGGTGCAATGATTGCGAACTCGGTGAGCGACTGCCCCTCCTGCCGTCGGAGGCCCCTCATCCTGTCACGCACGCGTCGCATGATCTCTCCTAGTGCGTGATGATCCCGGTCACGGTGGCCATGAAGAAGTCCGCAAGGGCGTTGTTTAGGAAATTCTGCATCATCTGCTGGATGAGGCTCGCCTCGGGGCCCGGCACTAGGCTGTTGCCCACCAGGCGCTCCCAGAGGTTCGTGAGTATCTGCCCGATGGGCGCGAGGCGGGCACGCCAGAACGGGTTGAAGAAGTTGGGCTGCTCGCGCCAATCGTCCGGCCGGTGGTAGTACACTTGGCCGCGGCTGAGGACGTTCAGCCCTTGCATGAAGTCGAGGAAGGCCTGGCGCTCGCCGCCGATGGTGGTGTCGAGGGAGACGGTGTTGCTCCCCCTGGCTTGGAACCGCAGGTTGTTGTTGTCGCCGCCCCCGGTGCGGACGAAGTTGCCTCGGGTCGGCCCCGTGATCGAAAACTTCTGATACCACGGCCTCGGAGTGCCGGGCCCGGTCTGGAACTCCTTGGGCCGCTTGTTGAGGTACATCCACGTGGAGGGTTGGTTGTAGTCGATGGTCTTGAGATCGGCCCCGCTGGGCTCGCGGTCCTTCTTGGTGCTCCCCAGGCCCGCGTAGGGCTTGAACTTGAAGTACGGCGCCATGGTGTTGGGGCTCTTCCCCGCCCACTTGTGGTTCGAGCCGCTCTCGGTGCCGAAGGAATCGCGCGGCGTCCCCTGGTTGGGCGGCAGGGCCACGATCATCCCCCTCGGCCCCTGGAAGGTCCCGGACTGGACGCCGTTGTAGAGGTAGTGCTTCCCGCCGTCGGCGTCCGCGCGGATGCCGTCACCGATGAGCGTGACATTCGGGATGGTACCGAAGACCGCGATGCTGAAGCCGAGGCCGATGCCGTTCTGCACGAAGTCGTCGGAGGCGATGCGGTCACCGGTGCAGTTGCCGTAGTGATCCTGGGTCCGGATGGCCGCGATCTCGGGCTTGGGATCGAGGCCGCTGCCGTCCCCGCGGCCGATGAGCCTGGTCTGGCCCCGCTTCTGACCGACTACGCTGCCGAAGCCGAGGGAGGCGACCGCCAGGCCGCTGCGGTCGTACACGTCCTTGTGCGCGCGAGTGGCGTTGGCGATCTCGGCCATGATCGCCTGGGCCTCCTTCACGCGGTCGTCGTCGGCGTTGAACTTGTACTTCGGGAGATCGGTGGCGGCGAAGAGCAGGCCGATGCCCGACGGGTTCAGGCCGGCGCCCTTGTCGAAGGTGTTCCAGTACTCGTAGGAGTTCAGGATGATGTTGAGCCCGTAGTTGATGGGGTTCTGGGAAGTCCACTCGATCTGCTGATCGTTGCGCTTCACAAACTCCTGCATGCCGGTGAGGAGATGGACGTTGAGCTGGGCCGCCTTCATCAGCTGGATGCGCTTGTGCATTGCGTCCCGGTTGTAGAGCGACATGGCCTCTACGAAGGTCCGGGCCAGGCGGTCGATCTCGTCGTAGGCTCGCTTGAATGGGCTCAGGAACGCATCGATCGCCGTCGAGAACGCCGTCATGGCAGCGCCCGCGCAGAAGGGCACGTTCGCAGGGTACGGCAGGCGCGAGCACCAGTCGCGATTGGCCATGAAGATGCCGCGCAGCATATCCGCGGCGGTGCCCATGATGGCCAGGGAGTAGCCCGCGTACGAGACGTAGCTCTGCACCACCATCGCGGTGTGGTAGTGAGTGATCTGCACGCGGTTGGTGAAGGCGATGTAGTTGAAGGTCCGCGCCTCCATGGTGGCGAGCGAGTAGGCGGCGGCGTCGGCGGTGTTCTGCAGCTTGATCTTCTCGTGCACCGCCTGGCCGAGGTTGAGCGTGGCCAGGACGCCGAGCGTCAGGCACAGGAGCGCGACCGAGCCCAGGACCATCGCCTGGCCCGGGCTGCCGCGACGCAGGTAGCTCAATCGCATCGCTGACCTCCGATGTCGCGGCTCAACATGTCCACCTGTGTCTTGTAGGGGTTGGACTGCATACGCATGGTGTAGGTCGCGTACAGGGGGACCATGTACACGCCCTGGTCCGCGAGGCCCGCGACCATCTGCACCACCCGCCGGTTGTTCCGGAAGCTGAGGCTCCGCATGTCGGGCTGGCTCACGTTGCGGAACCCGGTCTCCCCCTTCCCCGCCGGGCCGATCTGCGGGTTCCACACCGCGCCGTAGAGTTGCTGGCCGGACTCGTTCACCAGCCACGCCTGGTGGATGATCCAGTTCGCGAAGGGGACCCGCATCATGTACAGGTAGCGCACCTTGATCGAGAGCCGGCTGTGGTCGAAGTTCGCCGGATCGTCGAAGTCGATCTCGTCCGAGCGCAGGCCGAAGTAGCTCTTCTTCGGCTCGCAGATCTGGATGGAGACCATGTCGTCGGGCGACCCGCCGAGCGCGTCGTTGATGGCGTTGATGAGCGCCTGGTCCGCGGCCCGCTCGATCGCGTCGAGCAGGCGGTCGCGTTGCGAGACGATCGAGGAGCCTCCGCCGAGCGCGTCGACGATCGCGTCGGTGCCGTTGCGCAGCATCTCGATGGCCTCGGGGAGCCGGCGGTGCACCTGGTAGATCAGCGCGCGCTGCACGATGCGCTTGAGCATCTGCATCGGGTTGCCGAGATCGCTCTCCTCGAAGACGCCCTCGTAGGTGGGCATCAGCGAGATGATCGCCGCGCTTTGCATGGGCACCTGGTCGGCGTTCCACACGATGCCGGCGCGCGCCGCGGTGAACGCGGCGTACTCGGTCATGATCCGCGCGTGCTGGACCATGACGAGCTGGATCACGCCCAGGATGAGGAAGGTCATCAGCGGCATGACGATGGCCGCCTCGACCAGGGCCTGACCACCTTCGCGCGCGGCGCGGCCGCGCCGCAGGAGGGCGCGGCGGAGGAGCAGGCGGAAGAGCGCTCGCGACACCTTCTCCATGACATGAGTAGACCGCAGCGCCCCGGGGCCCGCCATCGGTCAAGTGGCCAGGGCCGAAAGGTCAGTCGGCGCGAGGCTTTGGATTGCCCGCGAAGAACTCGCAGGCCAGGTCGGTCAGGGCCTCGATGGCCTCCATGCTCATGGCCCGGGCCCTGAGCCTCGCCGCGCCCGGCTCGCCCCTGGCGTAGCGGCAGACCAGCTTGCGCGCCTCCCACACCACGTTGGCGGGCTCGTGCTCGCGGCAGAGCGCGAGGTGGCGCATGAGCACGCGCAACTTCTCGCGCCGGTCGGGCGGCGCGGGCGGGGGCTGCCCCCGGAGGTGGGCGCGGATCGCGGCGAACACCCACGGGTTGCCGATGGCGCCGCGGCCGATCATGACCGCGTCGCAGCCGGTCGCGGTCCGCATGCGCTCGAAGGACTCGACGTCCACGACGTCGCCGTTGCCGCACACCGGGATCCCGGCCGGCACGGCGGCGCGCACCTGCCGGATCGTCTCGAGATCCACCTCGCCGCCGAACCCCTGCGCGCGCGTGCGGCCGTGCACCGTGACCAGGGCCGCGCCGGCCGCGCCGAGGCGCGGCGCGAGCTCGGGCGCGTTCTTGCGGCGCTCGTCCCAGCCGGAGCGCAGCTTCACCGACAGCGGGATGGCCGCCGGGAGCGCGGCGCGCACCGCGGCGACGAGGCGCACCGCGAGGTCGGGGTCGAGCATGAGCGCGGCGCCCGAGCCGCGGCAGGTGGCGTCTGGCTGCCCCTTGCCGTCCCACACGACCTTCCGGGCCGGGCAGCCCATGTTGAGGTCGACGAGCGCCGCGCCGCTGTCGGCGGCGAGGAGCGCGGCGCGCACGAGCGGCGCCGCCTCGCGGCCGAAGAGCTGCACCCCGTACGGCCGGCCGCCCGCCGAGGGTCGGAGCTTGCGCCGGGTCTTCTCCGCGCCGGCACAGAGCGCGTGCGCCGAGAGGAACTCGGTGACGGTGAGGCCGGCGCCGAATTCCTCGCAGATGGTGCGGAAGGCGAGGTCGGTCACCTCGGCCATGGGCGCGAGGAGCACCGGCGGATCGACGACCAGCGCGCCGACGCGGAGCGGTGTTGCGCGCCGGGGGCCGGGCACGATCGCGTCGGCGTCTGCGGGGCCTGGGCCCATCGGGCCGAGGATACCACTCGCGGCGACGCGCCGCCGGCGACCGCGTCGCCACGACCCGTGGCCGGCCCGTGCTCGGCCCCGAATTGCGCAGCCTCGGTTTGATCCGCCCCGAATTGCGCAGCCTCGACTTGATCCGCCCCGAATTGCGCAGGATGTGCAATTGGAGCCCGATCAAAGCCTTGATGGCCGGCCAATTGCACACCCTGCGCAATTCGGCCTCGATCAAACGTGCCCGGGCCGCCAGCGCTCGACGCCGCACATCCCGGGCCCGCCACCCTCGAGCAAGCGTCACGCCCTCCGGCCGCGCCCCCGCGAGGCATGGGTGGACCGCGTTGGGCTCACGGCGCGTGGAAGAGCGTCACGTCGGGGCCCGGCGCCTCGAGCGCCCAGCCGAAGCGCCGCGCGAGCCACTGCATCGTGCGCGGCTGGTAGAAGCTCACGTGCGTGGGATCGCGCGCGTACCACCACCCGGGCAGGTGCTCCGGACCGGCGAGGAGGCGCGTCATCACGCCGAGCCAACCGCCGGGCGCGAGCCGGCGCGCGAGCACGGCGAAGTCGCGCGCCGGCGCGCGGAAGTGCTCGGCCACCTCGCAGCAGGCGACGAGGTCGTAGGTCCGCGCGAGCGCGGCCTCGTCGGGGGCGTAGATGGGATCGTAGACGGCGACCTCGTGCCCACGCTCGCGCAGGAGCGCGGTGAGCGCCGGCGTCGGGCCCGCGCCGTAGTCGAGCGCGCGCGTCGCGTCACGGCCGCGCGGGTCGGCGGCGCGGCCGCGGCGGCCCGCAGCCACGCGCGCGCAGAGAGGCTCGACGAGGCGCGCGAGGTGGGCCCGGTAGCGCTGGGTCGGCCGGATCATTGTGGTGCCGGGCGTAGCGCGCCGCCTCCTGCTCCGGCGTCACGTGGTCGGCCGGGTCCACGAACCCGAGGCCGCAGGCGGCGCAGTGG
>JACRCY010000023.1 GCA_016218785.1 Deltaproteobacteria bacterium | reverse complement strand
GAACATGCTCCCCAACCCGTCGAGCATGTGGGCGTTGAACAAGGGGCAGGGCTGCGCGAAGTGCCACAGCAGCAAGGGCAAGCTCACGACCTTGATGGGCAAGAAGCAGGACTACCACCCGGCGGGGGGGAGCCTGCTCCCGATGACCGTCACCCGCAGCGACCCGACCGGCGCGACGGGCTTCGATCACGTCTACCGGATGGAGCGGGCGCTCATGGCCCTCGAGACCGGCAAGGCGAACAAGACCCTGATGTCGAACGGCGTCATCCCGAAGGGCAAGTGGCAGTTCGCCAACTTCGACATGGACGACCCCGACGGCCCGGTGCCCACGGTCGGAAGCGAGGCCTACAAGACGTGGATCAAGAAGGCCCTCGACACGAGGTACATCGAGGCGCTGCCTTCAGTGAAGGCGATCCCCAACCTCGAGGAGGGAACGAAGCTCTGGGGCGCGGAGAAGGCCGGCTTCGCCGACATGCACCGCAAGCAGTGCGGGCGCTGTCACGTCTGGGGTGAGGGGCGGGCCAAGCGGGGCGACCACCGGGCGGGCGGCTGCGCGAGCTGCCACATCCTCTACAACAACGACGGGAAGTACGAGGGCGGCGATCCGACGATCCCGAAGGATCGCGGCCCGCACATGCTGCGGCACAAGCTGACCAGCTCGATTCCGCCGGCCCAGTGCAACCACTGCCACACCCGCGGCAAGCGCATCGGCACGACCTTCGCGGGGTTGTTCGAGCACACCTACGTCGGCTCTGGCGCGGTCGGCCCCTTCGATGAGAAGGGCAACCCGCAGGAGAAGCTCTACACGAAGGAATACAACTCGGTGCGCCCAGACCTGCACGCCGAGCGCGGCATGCTCTGCGCCGACTGCCACTCGTCGATCGACGTGCACGGCGACGGCAACATCTACCCGGTGACCTTCTACCAGGTAGAGGTCGGCTGCGCGGACTGCCACGGCACGCCCCAGAAGTACCCGTGGGAGCTCCCGGTCGGCTTTGGCACGCCGGTCACCCTTCCGGGGGAACGAGGCACCGCGAGCGTGGGCGACAAGAACTACCTCCTCACCACCCGGGGCAACTCACGAACGCGGTGGCTGCGTGAGGGAGACAAGGCCTTCCTGGTGCGCAGCGGGGACGGCAAGCGGGTCGAGCTGCCGCTGCTCAAGAGCAAGGCGATCAACAACACCTGGAAGACGGAGCAGGGCAGGGTCGCGATGGGCACCGTCTCGCAGCACCTGGACAAGCTCGAGTGCTACGCCTGCCACAGCACCTGGGCGCCGCAGTGCTACGGCTGCCACATCAAGTACGACGCCCGGAAGGTGGGCACGGACTGGCCCGGCTCAGCCGTCAAGCACGACGACAAGGGCAAGCAGGGCCTGGTGCAGGCGCCTGGGGACATCGCCGTCGAGAACGTCGGGTTCCTGCGCTGGGAGAGCCCGATGCTGGCGGTCAACTTCAAGGGCAAGGTCGCGCCCGTCGTGCCCGGCTGCCAGACGACGTGGAGCTTCGTCGACAAGAACGGCGTGCTCACCGCCAACAACAAGATCTACAAGACCTCGACGGGCCACAACTCGCCGACCCTGGCGCCGCTCCAGCCGCACGCCAACACCCTGGTCGCGAGGACCTGCGAGAGCTGCCACACCGATCCGAAGACGATCGGCTACGGCGAAGGCAAGAGCCGGTCGGCGGCGAAGCTCGACGGCACCGAGACGCCGCAGTTCGCCAACATGGGGCCTGGCCTCTTCGGCGACGTGCCCTCGTCGCATCAGGCGAAGCCGCAGATCCCCGCCATGCCCGAGTTCCCCTACGCCTGGGATCAGCTCGTCACGCGCAGCGGCAAGCAGACCCAGAACCTCCCCCTCCTGAAAGACCGGCCCCTCAACGAGGCCGAGCGGAACAAGGTCGAGCGGGAAGGGCTCTGCGTCGCCTGCCACCAGCACTACAACACGCCGCTCTGGGAGGCCGTTCGCAAGAAGCTCGGCGCCCGACTCGGCAAAGACGGCAAGGCGTTGACGCCCGCGCAGCACGACGAAGCCGTCTCCGAGGCGCTCAAGGCGCTCGCCGGGGACCAGAAGGTGACCCCATGATCGCCGCCTTGCGGAGCTCCGTTCTGGCCACCCTGGTGGCCGCCGCCGCGTGGCCGGGCCTCTCGGCTGCGCAGGCCCCGAGCGAAGCAGACCCGGACGCCGGGGTCCCGCAACCCACGCCCTCAGTGGAGGACGAACTGCGAGCCCGCCTCGCCGATCAGGAAGCCCGGCTCAAACGGCTCGAGCAGGCCCCGCCAGCACCGGCGACCGCGGCCCCCACGCTCCTGCAGAAGCTCAAGCTGTCCGGAGATGTCGGCTATCGCTTCGAGTACATGCGCAACGTCGCTCACTTGTCGACCGAGCACACCTACCGCAACCGGTACCGACTGCGTCTCGCCGGCAAGTTCGAGCCCGCGCCTGAGTGGGAGGTCGGCTTTCGCATCGCGAACGCAGACCCACGGTACCCCAGCACGGGCTGGGAGACCTTCGGTCAGTCGCCCAGCCCAGGTGAGGTCGCGGGCCCAGAAGCGGGGAGCGGGCGTTCAGCCTTCGTCAACTTCGATCGCGCCTACGTCAATTGGCGCCCGTTCACCTGGGCTCAGCTCCAGCTCGGCAAGCAGGAGATGCCCATCTGGAAGCCCTGGGCAGTGTGGCGGTCGTCGGTGTGGCACGACGACGACGTACAGCCCGCCGGCACCGCGGAGATCTTCACGCTGCCTCACGGCGGCCGCCTCAAGTCCCTCAAGGTCGTCGCCGGACAGTATCTCCTCGAGCAGCTCTTCGTCGCCTCTTCAGGCAGGCGCGGCGCCATGTTGTTCGTCAACCAGCTCAGCGGCGTGGTGGGCCTCGGCGACCGGGTCGATGTCTCCTGGGGCGTCGGCTTCAACCTGTTTGACGACGTCGACAGGTTCGCCAGGGGGACACCTCAGGCGATGACGGCGGGTACCTACCGGAACCGCGCGACCAACGTCGCGCTGCGCTCGCCCACCAACGACGCGACCCACGGCGGCCCGGCCGACGAGACGAACTCGCTCAACTGCAGTCCGTTCTCCTCGGGGTCGAACACGCTTCCCGCGTGCGCACGGTACAACTCGAAGTTCCAGGTGGGGAACGCGGCGCTCGAGGTGCTCGTCAGGCTCCCGCTGCCTCTTCGGCTCACCTTCGACGCCGCCTACAACTTCGGCGCTGTTCCCTACCAGCCCGGAGCCGAGGCTCCGGCGCTCGCATGGTTGGCCCACGCCTCACTCGGTGACTTCAAGAAGGCCGGGGAGTTTCAGGTCGGAGCGGGGTTCTACTGGGGCCAGGCCGACGCGACCTGGGGGGTCTACGCCGACGACGACTACCTGAACACAAACGTACGGACCCTGATGTTCAACCTGAAGTGGCGTGTGCTTCAGGACGTGTTGTTGGTCTGGGACAACTACGCGCGGACCTGGATCTCGCCCAACCTCGCCGTGATGCAAGGGATTGTTCCCGACACGGTGACGGGCAACGCCGTCTTCCTCTCGAGCCGGGTCACGATCGTTGCCAGCTTCTGATCGGCTGAAGGCACTCACCGAGGCGGGCGGCTCCTTGTCTCCCAGACCTCGCCGGGGCGACTCGTACCGCTTCAGCCGCGCCGCGTGACGATCCGGGGGCGCCGCCCCTTGGCATGTTCCGCCCGAAAGACCCCTCAGCAGCAGGCTCCTGAACTCGGTGCGGCCTGGTCCTCAGGCGTGCAGTCGAACAAGCCGTAGTGCGTGGACGTGTCGCCCAGCACCTTGAAGTGCCGGGCGTACCGCGTGTCGGCCAGCATCGCCGCCGTATTGCTGCAGACGAGGTGGGGCTGGCCGGTCTTGAAGTGGTGGTGGTCGTCCAGCACGAAGCCGTGTGGCGCCTCGGGGATGGTGCCCTGGTACCAGGCCACCTGGCCGTAGTCTTCGCAGCGGTCCTCGAGGTCGAGCTTGAAGGCGCGGATGGTCCTCGAGGTGAAGGTGACGTTGCCCACCTTCCGCTCGATGTCGGCGTTTCCGAGGGCGAGGGGGCTGCTGGAGACGACGCGGTAGTCGCGGCACCCCAGCTCGAGCAGCGTGCGCCGGAAGTCCTCCATGTAGAGCGCTCCGCCCAGGCACTCACCGAGGAGCACCGGGTCCTTCCGGTGCGCGTCCGCCAGCCGGCGGTCGGCGAACACGTCCGAGAAGATGAGCTCTCCGCCGGGCTTCAGCACGCGGAGCACCTCGGAGAAGACGCGCCGCTTGTCGGGCGAGAGGTTGACGACGCAGTTCGACACCACGACGTCGATGGAGCTGCTCGCGACGCCGGCGCCCTCGAGGTCCTCGATGTACCCCTGCTTGAACTCGACGTTCGGGGTGGCGTAGCCGTACTTCGCCGTGTGCCACCCGACGTGCCGGCGCGCGACCTCGAGCTGCTCGGCGGTCATGTCGACGCCGATGACGCGGCCGCGCGCTCCGACGAGCCGGGAGAGCAGGTAGCAGTCGCGGCCCGAGCCCGAGCCCAGGTCGAGCACCGTGCGCCCTTCGAGCTCGGATGGAATCGGCGAGCCGCAGCCGTAGAACTTGTCCTGCACCTCTTCGTGTACGTCCTTGAGCAGCTCGCGCAGGTGCGGCGGCATCGCCTCCGCCGTGCAGCAGGCGCTGGTCTGCAGGTCCTTGTTCGAGCTGAGGACCTTGCCGTAGTACGCCTTGACGCTCTCGAGGGTGCTGCTGGCAGACATGGGTCTCCCTTTCTGGAGTGCTCTCCACCGTCTCCCGAGGCGCGTGGGCGTTACACCAGGCCACCGCACCGTCCCGGCAGTGGATTCAGGTGCTTGGAGCCGCGCTGGCGGCAAGAAGCTCGGCGCGACGGGCCGCGCGCACCCGGCGGTCGACCGTCTGCACGGCGCGAACGGCGAACTCCTGCGCCGTGTAGATCTGCTTGAAGGACGGGGCGCTGCCTCGGCGGCGAGACATGTCGCCCACCGCGAAGAGCCCTCGCACGGAGGTCTCGCTCGTCGCCTCGTCGACCAGCACGTGGCGGGTCTCGAGCGCCCCGTCGCGCTCGTCCAGCTCGGCGCCCAGCTGCGCGGCGAGCTCGTTGTACACGCGGTGGAGCCCCATCGTGACGAGCGCGAAGCGCGCCTCGACCGACCGGCCGCCCTCCAGCCGGAACCCGCGAAGGGACGCACCGCGCGGCTTCGCGCCGCCGTCGAGGATCTCCACCACGCGCTCCTCGCTGACGGCGATGCCGTAGAGCTCGAAGAGCCGTCGCGAGTCGCCGCTCGCTGCCACGGGCTCGCCGTTCGTCAGCAGCGAGACCCTCGTGCCGTACCGCTCGTGGAGCATCAGCGCGACCTGCGCCGCGGCCTCGCTCGCGCCGAAGACGACGGTCGGCGCCTCCCTCGTGAGGTGGCCCTCGCAGATGACGCAGTAGAGGAGCGTCTCGTTGTTGGCGTAGGGGTAGACCCAGTTGACGTCGTCGATGACCTTCCCGCCCTTCGTCGTCACCTTGACGCGCGGCTGGCGGTCCATCACCCCGGTGGAGAGCACCACGTGGCGCGCGCGCACCTCTTCGCCGGCGGTGGCGAGCAGGAACTCTTCGCCCGCGCGCGCGGCGGAGGTGACGCGCTGACGGAGGATGTCCGCGCGCTCGAACTGCGCCGCCAACCGCTCCACCACCTCGTCGACGATGTCCTGCGTGCCGAGGTGAAGGTGCGCCTCTTCGACGAGCTTCCGCGCCGCGGCGTGCTCCGGCGCCGAGAGCACGGCCGCCAGCTTCTTCTGGGTGATCGCGGGGTGCACCCCCACCATGTTGTCGACGGTGTAGACGTACTTCGCGCGGCTCGCCTTCGCGGTCGCCTCGTCACCCAGGAGCCACGCCACGCGCAGGTTGTGCTGGGCTGCCCGGAGCGCCGCGGCCGCGCCGCCGATGCCGCCCCCGATGACCGCCACGTCGTAGACCGTGCTCATGTTCCTTCGCATCGTCTCCTGCGCGGCCGGGGCGTTACTCCGCGTGCCTGGGCACTGCCGCATCACCGTAGGCCTTGCCCGCGTGGCCGGGCTCGAGCTCGACGCCCAGTCCCTCGACGTGGCGGTTGACGTAGTTGAAGTAGCCGACGACCTGCACCAGCAGCCGTACGCCGGCGTCGTCCAGCCCCACAGCACGGAGCGGCTGGAGGTCCGCCTCTGTCATCGGGCTCGCGAGAGCCGTCAGGCGTCGTGCGAACGCCACCAGAGCGCGCTCGCGGTCCACCGTGATCGCCCCGTCGTCGCCCCCACAAAAGGCGATGACGACCTCGTGCTCTGCACCCTCTTCCCGGAGGGCGTGCGCGTGGTGCGCCACTCAATAGTGGCAGCGGTTCGCGATGCTGACGGCGACGGCCACCAGCTCTCGCTCGCGCCGGCTCAACGGGCCTGGCCCGAACATGATGTGCCGGTAGAAGGCCGCGTGCGTCCGCAGCAACTCCCGGTCCGAGGCCTGAATGCCGAGGACGCTCGCGTGTGACGAGGGCTCGAAGGGGATGAAGCTCATGGGGCGCACCTTCAGTCGTGGGTCAGCCACGAGGAGGGCCAGAGCCGGCGCTGCAGCAACGGCCCCCACGTGCGGTTGAACGGATGCACTGTCTTCACCTCCGTACGGCCATCGGTCAGCGGCCGACCCTCGTTGGCCCACTGAAAGATGGAGCCGGTGAGGTTGTACACCCGTTGGCCGCCGCTGCGAACGAGCCCCTCCACGGCGATGGCCGAGCGCCAACCGACCGAGCAGTAGAGGACCACCGCCTCTGCTTCCGAACGCGCGATGGCCTCGTGCTGCTGGGCCTCCGTCTCCGCCCAGACGGCGGCTGGCAGGTGGCTCACCTCGAACTCAGCCCGCGCGCGGACGTCGAGGAGAAGGACCTTCTTCGTCGCACTCCAGCTCGCCAGCTCGGCCGTCGTCACCGCAGGGACTCCGGCGGTGCGCGCCTCGATTCGACGCCGGAGTTCCTCGACACTGCCGTCGGCGCGACTCGTCCCGCCCAGCACCAGCAGGGCACACACAGAGATGACCGCCGTCGCCGCGCCCGCCGCCTTCGTGCGAAATGGCATCGTCAGCCACCACGCCCGAAATGACGCCGGAGGCACTGGACAGTGGCCTCCGCCGCCTCCTCAACGTCGGACTTGCGCAGGAGCAGCAGGCCGCGCGGCGAGCCGAGCGCTGGGTGGGCCAGCGCCTGCGGCCCGAGCAAGATGGGCTCTCCTGGCGGCGTGAGGCCCGCCAGGTCGGAGAGCACGAAGCTCGCGGCCCTCGACGCATCCTGCATCATGGTGGTCACGACGAGCGGGATGGCCATCGAGCGCGAGCGCAGCGCGGCCACGCCGTCGCGGAACGACAGCGACATCGCCGAGGTCGCCGCCGTAGAGGCGACCGCCCCTACCACGTCCAGCAGCGCGACCCGCCGCAGCTCGTCCGGCGACACGACGCGCACCGCCTCGAGGTCCAGGCGAACGAGGAGGGACACCATCGCGTCCGCGATGAAGTCGTTCGGCCTGATGAGGAGCACCCTGGACATGCCTCGAGCAGTCTCCTGGCCGCCCGTGGCGTTACAGGTAGGCGATGGACGTCGCTACCGTTGCCAGGCGAGCAGCCGCTCGAACAGGCGCTTCACCAAGGGCGTCAAGCGCGTCCGGCTGTGGAGGTCGCCGATGCGCTTCCAGGCCTCGGCGCGCGTCGGGTACGGGTGAATCGTCGCCGCGAGCTGGCCCAGGGTGAGCTTGTTCGTCACCGCCAGGGACATCTCGCCGATGAGGTCTCCGGCGTCGCGCCCCACCAGCGTGGCGCCCAGGATGCGGCCGCTCTTTCGCTCGGCGTGCAGGCGGGCGAAGCCCTCGTCATCAGACTCGAGGATGGCGCGGTCCACGTCGCTCAAGGGCACGGTGTAGGTGACGGCGTCGAGCCCGCGCTGCCTGGCCTCGGCCTCGGAGAGCCCGACGTGGGCGATCTCCGGGTCCGTGTACGTCGCCCAGGGAATGGTGAGCACCGACGCCTTCTTGCGGCCCCAGAAGAGCGCGTTCTGCAGCACGATGCGGCTCATCGCGTCGGCCGCATGGGTGAATTGCCACCGCCCGGCGACGTCGCCCGACGCGTAGATGCGGGGATTCGTGGTGCGCAGCGCGTCGTCCACCGTCACGCCGCGCTTGTCGAAGGCGACGCCTGCGGCTTCGAAGCCGAGGCCCTCGACGTTCGGCGCCCGGCCGGTGGCGACGAGGAGGGCGTCGACCTCCACGGTGTCCGCCTTCCCGTCGCGGTCGAACGTCACCAGGCGGACCTCGCCGACGCGCTCGACCTTCACGGGCTTGACCCCGAGCTCGGTGCGAATGCCCTCCTTCGCGAAGCGCCTCCGCAGCACCTCCGAGGCGTCGGCGTCCTCGCGGGGCAGCAGCCGCGCGTCGAGCGCCATCACCATCACCTCCGCGCCGAAGCGGCGGAAGCTCTGCGCCAGCTCGCACCCGATGGGGCCCGCGCCCAGCACCAGCCAGCGTTTGGCCAGGCTCGTCAGGTTGAAGACCGTCTCGTTGGTGTAGAAGCCCGCGTCGGCGAGGCCCGGAATGGGCGGCACCGCGGCGCGGGCGCCCGAGGCGATGACGGCCTTCGAGAAGTCCAGCGCGACGCCGTTCACCTCGACGCGCGTGCCCGACACGAACTTCGCCTCGCCCTGGTACATGTCGACCCCCAGGCCTGAGAAGCGCTCGAAGGAGTCGTTGGGCGCGATGCGCGCGCGCAGGCGCCGCATGCGCTCCATGACGGCGGCGAAGTCCACCACCGGGGCCGCAGGGGTGCTGACGCCGAAGGGCGCAGCGTTCGCGGCGTCGTAGGCCGCGCGCGCGGCCCTGATGACGGCCTTGGATGGCACGCAGCCGGTGTTGAGGCAGTCGCCGCCGGTCTGGTGACGCTCGATGAGCGCGACGCGGGCACCCAACCCCGCCGCGCCCGCCGCCGCGACGAGGCCCGCCGTCCCTGCCCCCACCACGACGAGGTTGTAGCGCCCCTTGGGCACCGGGCTCAGCCACTGCGGCGGGTGCGTCAGCTTCGCGAGGACGCGGTTGTGCTCGTCGTCCGGCGTGAGGGTCAACGCCAGGCTGCTCGACTGCGTCATGGTGCGACGTCCCTTCCTTCAGCGAGCGTCTTCGCGAGGGCCGCGCGCGCCGTGCGGGTCACCCACACGGTGACGACGACGGTGGCGACGAGGCCGGCGGCGTACAGCGCGGTTCCCAGGGGCCCGGCCGATGGCCGCTCACCCGAGAGGAGTTGGCTGGCGCTCGTCACCATCGAGCCGAGGTACAGGTAGAGGAACGTCCCCGGCACCATCCCGATGGCGGAGCCCAGCACGTAGTCGCGCACCGAGACGCGGGTCAGGCCCAGCACGTAGTTGAGCAGGTTGAACGGGAAGAGGGGCGAGAGGCGCAGGAGCAGGACCAGCCGGAAGCCGCCGCTGCCCACGGCCTCGTCGATGGCGCGGAACCGCGGGCTGTCCGCCACGCGCCGCTGCACCCACCCGCGCGCCACGGTGCGCCCTAGCAGGAACGCCGTCGTCGCCGCGACGGTGGCCGAGGGAAGGACGATGGCCAGCCCGACGAAGGGGCCCCACACGAAGCCTGCGCCCAGCGTGAGGACTGAGGCGGGCAGCAACAGGACCTCGGCGCCGACGTAGACGCCGCTGAAGGACAGCGCGCCGGCCAGGCCCGCCTGCCGGACCCACTCGACGAAGCTGAGCAGGTGTCGTGGCACGTCGAAGCTCCGCAGGACGGCGAAGAACCCGACGAGCCCAGCGACGACGGCGGCGGGCTTGAGCCACCTCACCCGCCCTCGAGCCTCTGTCGCTGATGTCGCCATGGCCCCACTGTCTCGGCGCCAGGCCCGTCGTTACGCCAGGACAGGCAGGACGACGCGAAACGCGCTGCCGCCACCAGAGCCCGGCTCGACCCACACCGCGCCGCCATGTGCGACGACGGCCCGCTTCGAGAACGCCAGCCCGAGGCCCGTCGAGAACCGTCCGACGCGCTGACCGTGGACGATGGCGTACTTCTCGAAGATGCGGTCGCGATCCGCGGCGGGCACACCTGGCCCCGTGTCCAGCACCGAGAGGAGGAGCCCGGCGCTGGCCGACGGCAGCCTGGCCTCCAGCACCCACCTCGGAGCCAACTCGGCGCTCACTACGACGCGGCCGCCGGCCGGCGTGAACTTGAGGGCGTTCGAGACGAGGTTCTCGAGCACACGGGTGATGAGCCCCACGTCAGCCCGCGCCGTCGGCGCGTCGGACGCCACCTCGCAGCTCAGCTCGACACGCCGGGCGGCCGCGAGCACGTGCATCCGACTCGCGACGGTCGGCAGCACGTTTCGAGCGGTGAGATCCGCGAGCGACAACTCCAGTCGACCGGAGTCTGCCTTCTGCACGGACAGAATCCCGTCGATGAGGCCGAGCAGCTCCTCGCAGCTCGCGCGGGCCTCCTGCAGGGCCCGAGCGGCCGTCTCGCCGCCGCCTGCGCGCGCACGCTCGAGCACCTCGAGGGTGAGCGACAGCAAGGTCACGGGGTTGCGGAGGTCGTGCACCATCATCGCGCTGAGCTCGTCGCGGCGGCTCTCTCGGTCGCGCGCAGAGAGCGCGACGAAGAGGGGCGCCGCGAGGCGCTGGGCCAGGCGTGAGACCTGCTCCAGCTCGTGGGCACCCAGCGCCCGGTCGGCGGCGGCGACGTCGAGGAAGCCAAACGGCGCCCCGCCCAGGGCGAGCGGGCAACAAATCTCGCTCACGATGTCCGGGCCGGTCGGGACGTAGTTCTCGTGGCTCCGCACGTCGGGCACGAGCACCGGCGCGCGCCGCCGAATCGCCTCGCCCGTGACGCCCTGGCCGGCCGCCTGGCGGTGACCGAGCTTCAGGGCCACCGGGGTCCGGGAGCTGACCGCTCGGAGCACCACCGCGCCGTCGGAGTCGACCAGACCAACCCCGGCGAACTCGCAGCCGACGAGCTCGCGAACCGCGTCGGCGCAGTGCTGCATCGTGTCGTCGAGGTCGCCACCACCACGCGCAATCGCAGCGTCGAGGCCATCGGCGCCGTGCTCGTTCGCCCGATTCGTCATGAAGTCGCCCGCAGCGTAGTCGCCACGACGCACGCCGTCGCTCTCTCGTCTCTGTGGGCCCGCAGTCGTTACGGTCTCTGGTGCTCTTGACCTTCGGCAAGCGCAGCGTCCTTGCTGGTCACCGCGCGGCGGGAACACCGTAGGCCTTGAGCTTCCGCCAGAGCGTGTTCTCGCCGATGCCGAGCGCGCGCGCCGTCGCCGCTCGATTGCCCTCGCACCGACTCAGGACGTCGAGGACGTGGCGCCGCTCGGCTTCAGCCAGGGTGAGTGGCTCGTCGGCCTGCGCAGCGACCGCGGCCCGCTCACGCAGCTCCACCGGCAGGTCGGTGAGCTCGATCTTCGGCTGTCCTTCGGCGAGGACGACGGCGCGCTCGATCGCGTTCTCCAGCTCGCGCACGTTGCCCGGCCACGGGTAGGCGCAGAGCGCGTCGAGCACCTCGCTGGACAGCGCGCAGGGCCCGCAGGAGTTCTCCCGGCAGGTCCGGGCGATGAAGAGGCGCGCCAGGGGGAGGATGTCGTCGCGGCGCTCTCGCAGCGGCGGAAGCTCCAGGGGAATCACCCGCAGGCGGTAGAACAAGTCCTTCCGGAAGGACCCTGACGCGACGAGCTGCTCGAGGTCGCGATTGGTGGCGGTGAGGAGGCGCACGTCGACGGCCACATCCTTCGTCGCGCCGACCCGCCGAACCGAGTGCTCCTGAAGGGCGCGCAACAACTTCACCTGCACGGAGGGCGGGGCCTCGCCGATCTCGTCCAGGAAGAGCGTCCCTCCGGAGGCCGCCTCGAAGAGCCCCTCCCGGTTGGCCACCGCGCCGGTGAACGCGCCGCGCTGGTGCCCGAAGAGCTCGCTCTCCAGCAGCGACTCTGGGAGGGCACCGCAGTTGACCGCGACGAAGGGCTGCTTGCTGCGCCGAGAGCGCTGGTGGATGAAGCGCGCGACCCGCTCCTTCCCCGTCCCGCTCTCGCCGGTGATGAGCACGGTCGTGTCCGCGACGGCGGCTCGCTCCGCGAGCTCCAGCATCCGCGTCATCCGCGGGCTCTTCGCGACGAGGGCGTCGGCTTCGCGTGGCATTCCGTTGTGGAGGCTATGAGCCCTCCATCTTGGAGGCAAGTCGAACGGCCCTGAGAGGCAATGCTCTGAAGTTGCTGGTCGCGCGCCGTGGCTCGAAAGCTGCTGAACCAACCGCCATGGCTCCTCAGACTGAACCCGGTTCGCGCGCTTCCGTCCTCGCTGGCGCCGGCTCCGTGCTGTCGGCGTTTCTGGCGTCAGCGTGCTGTGTGGGGCCGCTCGTCCTCGCGCTGCTCGGGCTCGGCGGGGCGGGTCTGCTCGTCAAGTTCGAGCCCTACCGCCCGTACTTCGTCGCGCTGACCTTCGCGCTGCTCGGCGCCGGGTTCTACTTCACGTATCGCAGGCCAAGGCTCGCCAGCCCGGCCTGCGATTGTCCCGCCCCACGGACCAACCGCGCCGGGCGGGTGATGCTGTGGCTCTCCACGGCGGCCGTCCTCGGGTTCCTCGCCTTCCCCTCCCTCGTCCCCCTCCTCTTCAAGTGAGCGAGCCGCCACCATGCCGACGCCTCCTGAGTTGAGCTTCATCGTCGAAGGCATGACGTGCGACCACTGCGCGACGACGCTGCGCGGCGCCCTGGAGGCGCTGCCCGGCGTCCGCCAGGCCGACGTCAGCTACGCCGAGCGGCGCGCCACGGTGCAGAGCGACGGCACCGTTCCGCCCGACACCATCGTCGCCGCGGCCGCAGCGAAGGGCTACACCGCGACGCGGCGGGAGGCTCCTCCGGAGCACGGCCGCCGGCGCGCGGCCAGGGACGGGGCGTTCGATCTCGTCATCGTCGGCTCTGGCGGCGCGGCCTTCGGCGCAGCGCTGCGCGCGTCCGAGCTGGGCGCCAGGGTGGCGATGGTCGAGCGCGCGACGCTGGGCGGCACCTGCGTCAACATCGGGTGCGTCCCCTCGAAGACGCTCATCCGCGCCGCGGAGGCGGTGCACCGCGCCAATCACCCGCGCTTCGCCGGGGTCGCCGCGACCGGGCGCCTCGCTGACTTCCGAGCGCTGATGGCCGAGAAGCAGGACCTGGTCGAGGGCCTGCGAACGGCGAAGTACGCCGACGTGCTCGCCTCCACCCCAGGCGTCGAGCTCGTGCGAGGCAGCGCGCGCTTCGCGGGGCCCGGGCGCGTCGTCGTGGGTGAGCGGGAGCTTCGCTCCGAGCGCTTCGTCGTCGCGACCGGAATGCGCCCCCATGCCGCCGACTTCCCGGGCCTCGCGGAGGCCGGGGCGCTCACGAGCACCGAGGCGCTCGCGCTGGACACGCTGCCGAGGTCGATGATTGTCCTCGGCGGCCGCTTCATCGCGCTCGAGCTCGCGCAGGCCTTCGCCCGCCTCGGCACGAAGGTCACCGTCGTGCAGCGCAGCGCACACCTCCTGCCGACAGAGGACGACGACGTGACGGAGGAGCTGGAGCGACTGCTCGTCGCGGAGGGCGTAGGCGTCCTCACCAGCTCGCGCGTCATTCGCGTCTTGCGGGAAGGCGCGGAGCGGGTCGTCGAGGTGGAGCGGCACGGTGAGCGGATACGGCTCGCCGC
Organism: Deltaproteobacteria bacterium; assembly: GCA_016218785.1. Classification (GTDB taxonomy): domain Bacteria; phylum Myxococcota_A; class Polyangia; order JACRCY01; family JACRCY01; genus JACRCY01. The sequence continues at coordinate 1,529 of JACRCY010000023.1, read as the reverse complement.
TGAGCAACTGCTGGTCGCGACCGGGAGGAGGGCCAACACCGAGGACCTCGGGCTCGAGTCAATCGGCGCGAGGCTCAGGGCGGACGGCACCCTCGTCGTCGCCGAGACGCTGGAGACGACGGCGCTCGGCGTCTTCGCCGCCGGCGACGTCATCGGAGACCCGGCCTTCGTGTACACGGCGGCCTACGAGGGGCGGCTCGCTGCCGAGAACGCCCTCACCACGTCGAAGCAGCCGAGGGACTACACGGCGCTCCCTGCGGTGGTCTTCACCGACCCCCAGCTCGCGACGGTCGGGCTGAACGAGACGCAGGCCCGTGCCCTGGCGGTCGAGGTCGACGTCGCCAAGCTGCCCTTCGCGCACGTCCCCCGAGCCCTGGCCGCGCGAGACACCCGCGGCTTCGTGAAGCTCCTGCGCGCGCGCGGCACCGACCGGCTCGTCGGGGCCGTCATCCTCGCCCCCGAGGCAGGGGACCTCATCATGGAGCCCGCGCTCGCGCTTCGACACGGTATCCCGGTGAGCGCGCTCGCGCGGGCCTTTCATCCGTACCTGACCGGCTCCGAGGCCATCAAGCTGGCGGCCCAGGCCTTCGACAAGGACGTGGCGCGGCTGTCGTGCTGCGCGGCGTGACGACGAGGAGACCACATGACGTGTCGACTCTCGAGGATTGGACTGGCGGTGCTTCTGTCGATGTTCACGAGCGCCTGCCAGCGTGAGCCGCAGCCATCACCGGCGGCCGGTCCGACGCCGACGTCGGCGGCGCCTGCGGAGAAGGAGGCGGAGACCGAGCTGGTCGTCGACGGGATGCACTGCGAGACGTGCCCGTTCACGGTGCGAACCGCGGCGCGGTCCGTCGCGGGGGTCATCGACGCTCGCGTGAGCATGGAGTCGGGGCGCGCCTGGGTCCGGTACCGGCCTTCGCTGGCGACACCCGCGGCCATCGCCGCGGCCATCACCAGGTCGGGTTACCCGGCTCGCGAGCCACCGAAATAGTCGCAGCTCGCGCCGCGGGCTGCTCCCCCGGCCAGCTGCGACGGTTGATGGAGTAGCCGCCGACCTCGCCTTTGAAGGGCATCAGCAGCATCCCATCCAGCCGCGCGACCACGCGCGGGTCGGCGTGGCCACGCACGCCGATGACCATCGCGTCGTGTCCTGCGCGCGGCTGCGCCCGGTAGGTGCCGAGCAGGCGGTCCCACCAGGGCAGGTTGAAGCCGAAGTTGGAGTTGGTCTCGTCATCTTCGACGGAGTGGTGCACGCGGTGCATGTCGGGCGTGACGACGAACTTCCTCAGCACCCGGTCCAGGGCGGCCGGCAGGCGGAGGTTGCCGTGGTTGAACATCGCGGTGGCGTTGAGCAGCACCTCGAAGACCACCACCGCCAGCACCGGCGGGCCCAGCACGAGGATGGTCGCGAACTTGATGAGCATCGACAGGGCGATCTCCAGCGGGTGGAACCGCGCCCCCGTCGTCACGTCGAAGTCCGGGTCGGCGTGGTGCACCTGGTGCAGCCGCCACAGCGCCGGCACCGAGTG
>JACRCY010000168.1 GCA_016218785.1 Deltaproteobacteria bacterium | reverse complement strand
TCGGCCGCCTGAGCGTGATGCGGCCGGCGGCGCAGGGGTAGGCGCTAGAAGGCCGAGGTGAGGAGCTTCTTGGGCCGCGCGGCGGGCGGCTCCGGCTGCCGCGCGAACAGCTCCGGATCCTCGACGTAGGCGCGCACGAGGTCGAGCGCGGCGGCGCAGTAGAAGCCGTCGTTGATGCGCTCGTCGAAGGCGAAGCGCACCCGCACCGCGTCGCGCGCGACCGGAGCCCCGTGCTCGTCGGGGACGAGCATCTTCTTGATCTCCCCCAGGACCCCGAACAGGCTCACGGTGCCGTACTCGTAGAGGTGGTGCCAGGCGCGGTCGATGCCGACGCTGCCGAGGTTGGCGAGGAACAGGCTCGCGTACATCGGGTCGTCGCGCGTCGCGAACCCGGGCAGAACGTTGTGCCGGTCGAGGAACCGCAACAGCCACACCGCCGCCCGCAGCACGAAGCCCGGCAGCTTGACGACGAGGCGCACCTCCTTGTCGACGGCCCGCTCGTCCGCGCCGCGGGCCCCACCCACCGACGCGTGGATCCGCCGCACCGTCTCCTGGAGCGGCTCGGCCGCCATGACCGGGAGCTTGACCGTCTTAAGCGGGGCGTCGTCATCGAACCGCGCCTTGGCCGCGAAGGAGACGAAGGCCCCGCGCCGCTGGTAGATGCGACCGCCCGAGACGAAGCGGTTCAGACCCGGCCGCGCGTGGAGCGCCTTGCCGCAGGCCGCGAGCACCAGGTGGAACACGGTCAGCTTCTCGTCGTGCGTCTCGTTCCAGGTGCGCACGAAGGGGAGCGTGCGCGTGAGGTCGAGGATCTGTTCGTAGTAGACGACGCTCTCGTTCCGCCCCTTCATGAGGTACGGGATGATGTGCCGGACCGGCGAGAGGTCGCGCACCAAGTCACCGTCGGGGCGGGAGAAGAGCGGCATGGCGGGCTGACCGGGATTAGAGCATCTGGCCGGGGCGGGCGCAAGCGGCCGACCCCTTGACCGTCGGTTGTGCTACCATGCCGCTCTGCGTCAAACGCATGGACCCGGGGCCGCCCGGGAGGGAGGACGCCGATGCTGTCGCTCACGAATCCCAGGGTCGAGGTCAGGGGTCGGGTCTGCCTGGTGACGGGTGGCGCCCGCGGCATGGGCAAGCTGTGGGCCGAGGCCTTCGCCGCCGACGGCGCCCGCCTGGTGCTGTGGGACATGGACGGCGAGGCGCTCAAGCAGACGGCCGCCGAGTTCCGCGCCCGCGGCTGGCCGGTCTTCACCCAGACCGTCGACGTGGCCAAGCGTTCGCGCGTCTACGCCGCCGCCGCGCAGGTCGCCGAGGAGTTCGGCACCGTCGACATCCTGGTGAACAACGCCGGCATCGTCGCGGCCGGCAAGTTCCTGGAGACGAAGGACGAGCGGCTCGAGGCGACCATCAACGTGGACCTCATGGCGCTCATGTGGACCACCAAGGCGTTCCTGCCCGGCATGATCGAGCGGGGCGCGGGCCACATCATCAACATCTCGTCCGCGGCCGGCTTCATCGGCGTGCCCTACATGCCCTCGTACTGCGCGGCCAAGTGGGGCGTGCTCGGGCTGACCGAGGCGCTGCGCCTGGAGATGAAGGTGCTCGGGCACAAGGGTATCGGCTTCTGCGTCTTCTGCCCCAGCTTCGTCGACACCGGCATGTTCCGCGGCGCCAAGCCGCCGCTCCTGACGCCGATGCTGTCGCCGGAGCAGGCGATCAAGCGGGGCTACGAGGGCTTCCGCAGCGGCGCCTACGTCATCAAGGAGCCGTTCATGGTCAAGCTCACGCCCGCGCTCCAGGCGCTGCTCCCCACGCCCATCTTCGACACCGTGTCCGACCTCTTCAACGCCACCACGTCCATGGCGGCGTGGAAGGGGCACGACGGCTAGGTCTTCGCCCCCAGCGCGGCCTGCGCGTCCTGGCGGCGGCCGCGGGACAGGGCCTCCGCCAGCTCGGTCAGCGTCGTCCCCTCGGCACCGATGAGGACGGCGGGCTTCAGCTCGTCGAGGCCCCACGGCTCGACCTTGCCGGCGGTGACGGCGAAGGCGCCCTGATCGACGCGGCCGACGATGCCGAACCCGCCGGTCAGCTCGACGCGCCGGAGCTCCCGCACCGCCGGCACGCCGGCCACGTTCACCTCGACCAGGCCCCGCTCGCAGGTCAGCACCAGCCGGTTGCCGAGGATGCGGCGCTCCAGCATGAGGATGTTGCCGAGCGGCGAGGAGAAGACCTCGAGCCACGAGTCGAGGTAGGAGAAGCCGCCGTCCTCGCCGCAGGGGAGGAAGAAGAGGTGCTCGTCGAGCGTGCGGCGCGCGATCAGCCCCTGGGCCGCGGGCACGACCTCCACGTAGCCGTGCTGGTGCATGGCGGTCGAGTCGTCCTCGCCGCGCGCCAGCCAGCTGCCCGGCTGGTGCGGGGTGCAGCCGAAGAACACGTTCTTGGCCGAGGTCGCCTTGAGGAACATCGAGACGACCACGGCCACCTCGACGGCGCTGGCGCAGTTGCCCAGGCGGCGGTCGCCGTTGAAGAGCACCAGCTTGTCGGTCAGCCGGTGCACGCTGTCGAAGTAGTAGACCTGGCCCAGGTCCTCCTTCCAGGCCAGCGACAGCTTGTGCCCCACCTTGATCTTCTCGACGTCGTCCACGTTCTCCGGGACGCCGAGGTAGGTGGTGCCCGCGAGGTCGACGGCCAGGAAGAGGAGCCCGCGCGGCGTGATGCCCGCGCGGCGGAGGTCGGTGACGCCCCGCAGGAGCGTCGGGACGTTCGGGAATCTGAGGACCCGCTTCGGAATCATGACCAAAGGATAGCTGATCTCGGGCCGCGGCGCGCGAGGGGGGCGGGACCCGCGGCTGCGGCGGCCCCGGTCGGGGCGCTCCGGCCACGGCGTCCCCGGCCTTGACGGCTCCCGGCCATGGCGGTAACCATGCCGCATGGCGCGCGTGCTGATGGCCGGCGATCACGCCGGGTACGAGCTTCGTCAGTTCCTCATCGGGCGGTTGCGTGGCCTCGGCCACGAGATCGTGGACCTGGGCTCGCCCTCCGGCACCGAGCCGTGTGACTACCCGGACTTCGCGATCCCGGCGGCGCAGCGCGTGGCCGCGGGCGAGGGGATCGGCATCCTCGTGTGCGGCACCGGCATGGGCGTCGCGATCGTCGCCAACAAGGTCCCGGGAGTGCGCGCGGCGCGCTGCACCGACACCTTCAGCGCGCGCATGGCGCGGGCCCACAACGACGCCAACGTGCTGTGCCTGGGCGGCTGGATCTCGGGCCGCGGCCTGGCCGAGGACATGGTGCGGGCCTTCCTGGAGACGCCGTTCGAGGGCGGGCGTCACCAGCGCCGCGTGGACAAGATCGCGGCGCTCGACGCCCGGCGCGGCGATCTCAAGTAGGACCGATGGCGCGCCGCCGGCTGACGAGCATCCCTCCGCGGACGTGCACCCTCGCCCCGCGGGCTCGGGACGGCGGAGCGCGAAGCGCGAGCCGGCGCCGAGTGGCGCCGCGGGGGAGTGGGGACCCCGGCGGGCTTCGCGTGGCGAGCGAGCGCAGCGAGCGAGGTGGGCGGCCGCAGGCAGCGCCGAGGCCGCCCCCCGATTGGTCGACGGGGCGAGGGGGCAGAGCCCCCTCGTGGGATCGACGAGTGCCGCCGGCGAACCGGCACCCGGTGCGGCGAGCACCGACGTGAGGCACGGCATGGGCGCAGCGAACTTGCGGCGCGGCACGAGCGACGAGGCCTTCATGCGCCGGGCGCTCCGGCTGGCGGCGCGCGGCCTCGGCCGGACCAGCCCCAACCCGGTGGTGGGCGCAGTGGTGGTCAAGGACGGTCGCGTGCTCGCGACCGGCTACCACCGGCGGGCGGGCCTCGATCACGCCGAGGTGGCGGCCCTCCGGCGCCTGGGCTTCCAGGCCCGCGGCGCCGATCTCTACGTGACGCTGGAGCCGTGCAACCACCACGGCCGTACCCCCCCGTGCACCGAGGCCGTCATCCGCGCCGGGATCCGCCGGGTGGTCGTGGGGATGCGGGATCCCTGCCGTCTCGTCGACGGCCGCGGCATCCGGCGCTTGCGTCGCGCCGGGATCGCGGTCGAGGTCGGCCTGCTGGGGCCGCAGTGCCGGCGGGTGAACGAGCACTTCCTGTGCGTTCAGGAGCAGGGGCGCCCCTTCGTCACCTGGAAGGCGGCGGTCACCCTCGACGGCCGCATCGCCACGCGCCGGGGAGACTCGCGCTGGGTCACGGGCGCGCGCGCCCGGGCGCTCGGCCACGCGCTCCGCGACACCCACGACGCCATCCTGGTGGGCGCCGGCACCGTGCGCGTCGACGATCCGCTCCTCACCACGCGGCGGCGCGGGGGGCGCGATCCGGTGCGGGTCGTGCTCGACGGCCGGCTCGCCATCTCCCCCCGCGCGCGCCTCCTCCACTCAGGCTCGCCGGCGCCCACGCTCGTCGTCTGCGGCCGCGGCGCGCCGGCGGCGCGGGAGCGGGCGCTCGTGGCGGCGGGCGCCGAGGTGCTGCGGCTCCCCGGCCGCCGCGGGCGCGTCAGCCCCGCGGCCCTGCTCGCCGCGCTCCTCGAGCGGGGTCTCCTCGCGGTGCTGATCGAGGGGGGCGGGGAGACGGCCGCGGCGTTCCTCGAGGCGGGCCTCGTCGACAAGGTCGTCGTGATCGTGGCGCCCAAGCTCGTGGGCGGCGTGGGCGCGGTCCCCATGCTCGGCGGGCGCGGCGTCGCCCGCATGGCCGAGGCGGTCCAGCTGTGCGACATTACCTATCGCCAAATCGGCGCGGAGATGGTGATATCGGGCCATGTTCACCGGGATCATTGAGGAGGTCGGGCGCCTCGGGGCCGTGACGCGGGGGGATCAGGCGACCGAGCTGCGGATCGAGACCGCGCTCGATCCCGGCCCGGTCGGGTCCTCGCTGGCGGTGGAGGGCGTGTGCCTCACGGTCACGGGCCACGCGCGGGGCCAGGCGAGCGTGACGGTCGGCCCCGAGACCCTGCAGCGCACCACGCTCGGCGCGCTCCGGGTCGGCGATCCCGTGAACCTCGAGCGCCCCTTGCGGCTGCAGGACCGCCTCGGCGGGCACCTCGTGGCCGGCCACGTGGACGCCGTGGGCGAGATCGTGCGCGGGCGCGCTGTCGGCCCGGCCCGGGAGCTCTACGTCCGCGCGCCGGCCGAGGTGCTGCGCTACGTCGTGCCCAAGGGGTCCATCGCCGTGGACGGCATCAGCCTCACCGTCAACCTGGTGGACGCCGAGGGGTTCGGGGTCACGCTGATCCCGCACACCATCTCGGCCACCACCCTGGCGCGCAAGGACGCGGGGGCGCGCGTCAACCTCGAGGCCGACCTGATCGGCAAGTACGTGGAGAAGTTCGTCGACGCTGCGCAGGGCGGCGGCGGCGGGGTCACCCTCGACCTGCTGAAGGAGCACGGCTACGCCTAGCAACTGCCACAGCGATTGGTCCTCGCACTGTGCCGCGGGGCTCGCCGCGGAGCGCGAAGCGCGAGCCGGCGCCGAGTGGCGCCGCGGGGGAGTGGGGACCCCGACGGCTCTGCCGGCGGGGCGAGGGGGCGGAGCCCCCGCGTGGGAC
>JACRCY010000167.1 GCA_016218785.1 Deltaproteobacteria bacterium | reverse complement strand
TCACCGCCGTCTGATTGTCCGCTGCGGTGGAGAAGATCTGGCTCTTCTTCGTCGGGATGGTCGTATTGCGCTCGATGAGGTGCGTGAAGATCCCGCCCAGTGTCTCGATGCCGAGCGTGAGCGGCGTGACGTCCAGCAGCAGGATGTCCTTGACCTCGCCGGAGAGGACGCCCGCCTGCACGGCGGCGCCGAGGGCCACGACCTCGTCGGGGTTGACGCCCCTGTGGGGCTCCTTGCCGAAGAACTCGCGGACCTTCTGCTGCACCATCGGGATACGCGTCGAGCCGCCGACGAGCACCACCTCGGCGATCTCGCCCGGCTTCTTGCCCGAGTCCTCGAGGCACTTCTTGACGGGCCCGAGGGTCCGGTCGACCAGGTCGGCCATGAGCTGCTCGAGCTTGGACCGGCTGAGCTTCATCTGCAGGTGCTTCGGTCCCGCGGCGTCGGCCGTGAGGAACGGCAGGTTGATCTCGGTCTCGGCCACGGTCGACAGCTCGATCTTGGCCTTCTCCGCGGCCTCCTTGAGGCGCTGCAGCACCATCTTGTCCTTGGAGACGTCGATGCCGGTGTCCCGCTTGAACTCGGCGATGAGCCAGTCCATGACCCGGTTGTCGATGTCGTCGCCGCCGAGGTGCGTGTCGCCGTTGGTCGCCACGACCTCGACCACCTTGTCGCCGACCTCGAGGATCGAGATGTCGAAGGTGCCGCCGCCGAAGTCGTAGACGGCGATGATGTGGTCGCGGCTCTTGTCGAGGCCGTACGCGAGAGCCGCGGCGGTGGGCTCGTTGACGATGCGCCGCACCTCGAGGCCGGCGATCTTGCCGGCGTCCTTGGTGGCCTGGCGCTGGGAGTCGTTGAAGTAGGCGGGGACGGTGATGACGGCCTCGGTGACCTTCTCGCCCAGGTACTCCTCAGCGGCGTGCTTGAGCTTCTGCAGCACCTTGGCGGAGATCTCGGGGGGCGGCAGCCGCTTGCCGCGGACCTCGATGTTGGCGTCGCCGTTCGCGGCCCGGACGACCTTGTACGGCACGCGGCGGATCTCCTCGCCGACCTCGTCGTACTTGCGGCCCATGAAGCGCTTGATGGAGAAGACCGTGTTCTCGGGGTTGGTGATGGCCTGACGGCGAGCGATCTGGCCGACCAGGACCTCCCCCTTGTCATCGAAGCCGACCACCGATGGGGTCAGGCGACCGCCTTCCTCGTTCACGATGACCTTCGGGTCCTTCCCCTCCATGATTGCCACGACCGAGAGTGTCGTGCCGAGGTCGATGCCGATGATCTTGCCCATTGTCGGTCCTCCGAAGCGCGGGGGCTCTGAATCGTCCAAGTTCAGGCGATGGCGAACGTAATCACGGGCCCCCCGGGCGTCAAGGGCGGCCATGCCAGAAGAACGTCTTCATTCCAGAGACTTGCGTCAAAACGAGGCTTCCACGAGCACCTCGGCCAGGCCGGCCATGCGATCGTCGCCGGGGACCCGTCCGACCGACAGTACCCGCTCGAGGCCGAGGCGACCGCGCGCGTCCACCCGCCCCGCGCGTCCCGGCAGGAGCGGCCAGCGCAGGTCGAGCAGGCCACCCACCCGCCACTGCGGTGGGGCGCCGGGGAGGTCGTAGGGCGAGCCGCGGCGCTCCAGCGCGAGCCGGAGCTTGAGCACCTGACCCCGGTCGCCGAGCAGCGTGTAGAGCGCGTACGCTCCGAGCCCCTTGGCGCCCAGCGGATGGCCGGTAATCACGTGCCCCTGGCTCCACTCGGTGACGCCGGAGCTGAGGAAGGCGATCCGCGTGGTGTAGGCGAACTCGAGGGCCACGTCATCGCGCGCTCCGAGCACGCGCGCCCGGCGCAGGCCGGCGATGAAGGAGGAGTCCTGCCCGCCGACCACGTGAGCGCAACAGTCTTCGAGGTACCACTCCCCGTACGCCTCGAACCAGCGCGAGACCCGGAGGTGGCCATCCATGCTCATGCCGTGGTTCGCGTAGTTGGAGCTGGAGACCTCTCTCCGGTAGCCGAAGAACTCCTCGGCCGCCCGCGCGGCGCCGAAGTACGGCGCGCCGTCGCCACCGAAGGCGTACAGGTGCGAGAACGCGACCTCGAACCAGGAGACCGGCTTCGACGCCAGGCGCATGCCCACCAGCCAGGGACGTCGATACGGAAGCTCCTGGTCCAGGCGCGCCACGAACAGGGTCGCCTGCCAGTGCCCGAGGTAGCGCAGCACCCACGGCAGCCGGACCGGACGGGCGGTGCGCAGCAGCACCAGGTCGAAGGCCGGCGCGAACCCGGAGAGGATCAGCGGGGCGTGGCGTGCCTGCCCCCAGGCCAGGTCGTCGCGCCCCGCCTGGAGCTCGAGGGCGGCCCAGCCGACCTTCACGGAGCCCCGCCGCAGCCGCAGGGCGGCGCCGCCGTCGGGGAAGTCGAGGCTGAGCGCCAGGTCGGCCGCCATGAAGCCGCCGCAGGCCCCGCGGCCGACGACGGCGGCGGCGGCCCCGTCGCCCGGCGACAGCGAGCCGCCGTTGCGCGGCTCGAGGTAGCCTACCCGCTCGTCGAAGGAATGCGGCACCGGCTCCGCGATCTCGCGGCGCACGCCGCCGGCCACGGTCGCCTGGCCGCCCACGTCCACGCCGCCCCACCGGTGCGCCCGCAGGCGCTCGACCAGGTCGCGGGCCACGGTGACCGCCGCGGGCTCGGCCTCCCCGCGTCGTCGCGCGGCGACGGCTGCCTCCTGCACCAGACGCGCCGCGTAGTCCACGGTGATGGGGCGGGTGCCACGCAGGTACGCGGGCACGAGCCCCTGGTCGGCGATGTGGTCGAGGTAGTCGTAGAGCGGGTCTCCGAGCGGCACGTTGGGCGAGACTTGTGCCGGGGCCAGGGCCGTGGTACCGAGGGCTCCGAGGACCACACCGATGGCGGTGACCCACCGCAGCTGGCCACGCGCGCTGGCCGCCCTGGTGCTCTGCCTGGCGTTGCTGGCGGCGTCCGTGGCACGGGCCGAGGACCCCGCGCCCAAGCGGGGGTCCGGAATCTCGCGATACGTGGTCACGCCCCTGCTGGCCACCGTGGTCCTCGTCGTCGTCGTCGCCCTGGCACAGGCGGCCCGCGCTCCCGCCCGGGACGTGCGCCCGCCAGCCACTGCGCTCCACGCCATCGATCGCGCGCTCGCCGCGGCCCGCGGCCGCGAGGCAGCCTACAGTAACAGATGGTGGGCGCCTAGGCACGAGGCGCGGACCCTGGCCGTGGTCGCGGCCCCCGACCGCGGGCGCTGAGGCACTGCGGCTAAGCATCCCCCGGCACAGCCGGGGGGATTGCCGTCGCTGGCCCCTCAAAGGGGCCTATTCGCGACGGTAGAAAAGCACCCGAGGCAAACGTGGGCGCAAACATGAGCGCTCCTGCGACAACGACGAGAAGCCGACT
>JACRCY010000166.1 GCA_016218785.1 Deltaproteobacteria bacterium | reverse complement strand
GGCACGGCCGGAGATCGCGGCGTGCAATGCGGGAAGTCTGAACTATCTGAAGATCAAGGCCGACGGGTCGTGGGCCTGGCCGCCGATGCTGTTCGACAACCCGGTGGAGAAGATCGAGGCCTTCGAGCAGGCGATGAAGGCCAACGGCGTGGTGCCGGAGTGCGAGTGCTTCGACACCGGGATCCTGCGCAGCGTGATGCTCTTCGCGAGGAAGGGCATGGTGCCCAACCCGCCCCACGTGTCGCTGGTGATGGGCGTCGAGTCGGGCATGCCCAACAAGGGCGCGTGGCTGCCGCTGCTCATCGAGGAGATGCTGCCGGGCACGCACTGGCAGGTGATCGGCATCGGCCGGCAGGAGGTGTGGGCGCTGCACCGGCGCTGCGCGGAGCTGGGCGGCGACCTGCGCACCGGCCTGGAGGACACGTTCTACCTGCCCGACGGCGCGAAGGCCTCGAGCAACGGGCCGCTGGTGGAGGCGCTGGCGAAGGTTGCGCGCGACGCCGGGCGGGAGATCGCCTCGCCGGCCGAGGCGCGGAAGACCCTCGGGCTGCGCGCGGCCTGAGCGGAGCGACGCCCGAGCCGCCCGGCAAAAGGGGAAGGGCGCGCGCCCACATGAGCAGGGCAACGGGCCGTCCCGCTGCGCAGCGGGCCGCTCGGCCGGCACACCTACACGAGTCACCCCGGGCGGTTGCGCTGGCCGCGGGCTTGCTCAGCTCCGGCGAATGACCACGACGACGAGCCGGACTTCGATGCTGGTGGTGGCGGCGGCGGGCCTGCTGATGGCGTGCGGCGGGCCGACGGACGACACGCAAAAGCACTCCTCGAGCGACGGAGACCCGCTCAGGCAGTCGCAGCCGAAGCTGCCCCCCACGCTGCCGCCGCTGAGCGCGCTGCCGCTGCCGCCGGGCCCGGTGACGCCGCCGCCGGTAGAGCCGCCCCCGCCGACGCCCTTCACCCTCGACGACGCGCGCCTCACCGTCACCCGCACCATGGACGCCGCGCAGCAGATCGAGCTCGCGATGCGCGTCTTCGGCCTGCTCCCCTCGTACGCCTGCGGCGAGCCCCGCGCCCTGGTGGGGCAGCGCTTCACCGACGCCCTGCGCGTCAAGTCCAGCTGCATCGGCGTGACGGCCAGCTCCACCGCGACCGAGGACGTCATCGCCCTCGACTTCGGCCCCAGCGGCTGCGTCGTCGACGGGCACCGCCTCTCGGGCCGCGCCACCCTCGCGCTGCGCGGCGGCGACGACCGCGTCGAGGTGGAGCTGGACCTGCGGCAGGCGAGGTTCGACGACGTGCAGCTCGCCTCGCTCGTCGGCGTCGGCAAGTGCGGCGACGAGAAGCGCGCCTGGGTCCGCGCCTCGGGGCCGATCGCCCCCGGGGCCAGCTACGCCATCGACGTGCGCGTCGGCCTGCGCGACGGGCTGCCCCTCATCGGCGGCAAGACGCTGGTGGTGGACGGCACGCTGGCCCTCGTCACCGCCGCGGGCCCCGACTCCGTCACCTTCACCGCGCTGGAGTACGACGTGGGCGAGAAGGCGCCGAAGAAGGGCGCGCTGTGCGTGCTCACCTCGTCGGGCCACCTGATCGAGGCGAAGTTCGACACCCTGTTCTGGCGCCTGGGCGACGCGCAGATCCGCGTGGACGGCGGCGCGTGGGTGACGGTGCCGGTGCTGCGGTGAGCCTCACAGCGGCTTGAAGCGGCAGGTGAAGTGCCGCAGCACGTCGGGCTGCCAGGTGATCTCGTAGCCCTTGAGCTCCGGCAGGTGCGGCACGAGGTGCCCGGCCAGCTCCACCATGCAGTCCACGTGGCTCTGGGTGTAGACGCGGCGGGGCATGGCCAGGCGCACCAGCTCCCCGGGCGCCGGCGACTCCTCGCCCGTCTTCGGGTTGCGGGTGCCGAGCATCACGCTGCCCACCTCGACGCCGCGGATGCCGATGTGCTCGTACAGCGCCACCGCCAGCGACTGGCCGGGGTACTGCAGCGGCTTCACGTGGGGCAGCGCCCGCGCCGCGTCGACGTACACCGCGTGCCCGCCCCAGGGCTTCACCGTCGGCAGGCCGGCCTGCTCCAGGCCCTGGCCGAAGTACTCCACGGATCGGACCCGGTAGGCGAGGTAGTGCTCGTCGAGCACCTCCTTGAGGCCCACCGCGAGCGCGTCGAGATCGCGCCCGGCCAGCCCGCCGTAGGTGGGGAAGCCCTCGGTGACGACCATCAGGCTGCGCACCGCCTCCGCCAGGCCGCGGTTCCGCAGCGCCAGGAAGCCGCCGATGTTCCCGAAGGCGTCCTTCTTCATGCTCATCAACGCGCCGTCGGCCACCTGGAACAGATCGCGCGCGATCAACGCCACCGGCCGCTCGCGCTGGCCCGCCTCGCGCTGCTTGATGAACCAGCAGTTCTCCGCGAAGCGCGCGCAGTCGAGGAAGAAGGGCACGCCGTGGCGGCGGCAGCTCTCGCTCGCCGCGCGGGCGTTGGCCAGCGACGCCGGCTGCCCACCGACGGAGTTGTTGGTGACGGTGAGGATGACGAGCGCCACCTTCCCCTTCTCCTTCGTGAGCGTGCGCTCGAGCGCTTCGAGGTCGATGTCGCCCTTGAACGGGTGCAGCGCCGCGGTGTCCTTCGTGGCGGGCGAGGGCAGGTCCACCGCCACCGCGCCGGCGCCCTCGACGTTGGCGCGCGTGGTGTCGAAGTGCGTGTTGCCCAGCACGAGCTGGCCGGGCCTGAGCATCGCGCGCATCAAGAGGAACTCGGCGCTGCGCCCCTGGTGCGTGGGGATGACAAAGGGCAGGCCGGTGACGTCCTGCACCGCGGCCTCGAAGCGCTCGTAGCTGCGGCTGCCCGCGTACGACTCGTCGCCCCGCATCACCGCCGCCCACTGCTCCGCCGACATCGCCGCCGTGCCGCTGTCCGTCAGCAGGTCGAACGTCACCACCGACGAGTGCAGGTTGAAGAGGTTGTAGTGCGCGGCGGCGAGCGCGTGCCGGCGCTCCTTCAACGTCGGCATGGGGATCGGCTCGACGACCTTGATCTTGAAGGGCTCGATGATGGTGTGGGCCTGCGGCAGCTCGAACATGGCTCGCTCTCTCGACGGCGTGCTGCGCTGCTTGTGGCAAACAGCCGGGCGGCTGTCGAGCGCCGGTTGGGCGGCCCGGCGCGGCGCGCTCACCCTCGGGCCCCGGCCTCGGCTACCATCACGCCCATGATCCTCGCGCTCAGTTGTGCCGTGGTGCTCTCCGCGCCTGACGTGTCAACCGCCGTGCTGTCGCAGGCGAAGGCCGGCAAGGTGGAGGTGATCAAGAGCCGCTCGAAGGCGAAGCCCGTGCCGGTCGCGCCCGAGGGCGGCGCGGCGAAGGGCGACGGGTGCAGCGGCTGCGCGGCGAAGAAGGCCGAGCTCGACGCGCAGGCGAAGGCCCTCGACGCGCGCGAGGCCGACGTGGCGGCGAAGGCGACCGAGCTCGCCGAGAAGGACGCCGCCGCCGAGGAGCAGAAGAAGAAGGACGACGCCGCGCGCGCGAAGAAGGCGAAGGCCATCGAGGAGCACGGGCGCAAGGTCCGCTCCGAGTTCGGCAACGCCGCCGACGCGCTGGCCGGCGAGTAGGCCGCTGCCCGCGCGGCACGGCCCGCGACAAACCGCGCGATGTGGGTCCGGCGTCACGGAGGCGTGAGGAGCGCCTGGCCCACGATGCGGGCAGGCGGGCGCGCCCATGCGCTTCGTGACGTCGAGCCCGAGTGAGTTCCAGCTGGTGGGGCGGCGGGGCCGGATCGTCACCCGCGGCACCGCGGCCAGCGCCTTCGTCTGGCCCGGCTCCACCTGGGTGACGGTGAGCGCCAAAAGGCAGGAGGCGCGCTTCGAGACGACGCAGGAGACGCGCGACGGCATTCCGCTGCGCTTCGAGGGCATCGTCGTCCACCGGGTGGTGGACCCGGTGGCGGCCGCGACGCCGTACGGGAAGGAGCTCGAGGCGCTCGCTCCGCTGTCGGCGGCGCTGGAGCTGCTGGTGGCGCGCCTGCGCCCCGTCCTTGCTGCGCCGGGTGACGGCGGGTACCGTCCGGCGCCCGAACCGCCGGCAGCGCAGGGGTGTCTCACTGGCGGTGGTTCACGCTGAGGGAGGTCGTCCCATGCGCCGCTCGCTCGTCGCCCTGGCTCTCGTCGCTGCGGTCGCACCCGGGACGGGCTGCGCCGACAAGCCCGGCTCGCGTCCGGCTGGCGCCGCGAAGGGCAAGCCCGTCGCCGTGGTGCTGCTTGCGAAGGGCGCCGTCGTCGCCCGCGACGAGAAGGGCACGGAGTTCCCGGTGAAGAAGGACCTGGGCCTGCTCGAGTCCGACACCGTCGTCGTCCCGGCGGCGGGGCTGGTGGCGCTGCACCTCGTCGCCAACGGCTACGTGGTGCGCCTGGACGACGAGCTGATCCTGCCGGTGTCGGAGATCGCCCTGCTCAGGGCGCCGAGGAAGGACGAGACGCTGGGCACGCAGCTCGAGGCGCTCCTCACGCCCGACGAAAGGCAGCAGATCCGCGAGCGCATGGTGGGCTGGTACGTGAGCCCCACCGCGGCGAACGTGCCCGGCCTGCGGCCGGAGCGAGAGGTCGAGGAGGAGCAGGAGCTGCCGGCGATCGAGGCAGCGCCGGCCCCGCTGCCCCCGCCCGGCATGCTGCCCACCAGCGCCACCCCGGAGCCGCGCCCGGCCGGCCGCGCGAAGTCCATCGCTTTGGAGGACGAGGCGCCGCCGCCGCCGCCGAAGCCGGCAGCGCCCCCGCCTCAGGCCAGGTGGCCCGCCGCGCCGGCGGAGGAAGGAGAGCGAAAGGAGAACGCGGCGCCGCGGGGCGACGGGACGAAGAAGGACGACGCGATGCGCAAGAAGGACACGGCGGGCGTCGGCGGCGGCACGGGCTCGACCGGGCTGGGCACGGGGCCGGCGCAGAGCGCAGAGGGCGCCTCGGCGGACGCCGGTCCGCCGTCGCTGAAGCAGCTGCTCGAGGGCGATCTCGAGCTGCGGCGCTGCCTCGGCGACTACCTGCAGCTGCTCGGGCCTTCGGTGGCCACCGCGGTGGGCCAGCGCTTCACGGTGCGGGTGCGGCTGGTGAACGGAACGCCGGTGATCCGCCTGCCGCGGGCCCTGCCGCCGCCGGTCTGCGCGGCGAAGTTCTTCCAGGCGCGCGCAGCCGGGCTGCCCGCCGTGCTGGACTTCGAGGTGACGCTCGAGTGACGCGCTTTCGCCACCCGGCCGTGGGAGCGGGCCTTCTGGCGCTGCTCCTCGCCGGGCTCAGCGCCGCGACGCGCACCGACACCGGCCACGGCGGTGTCGAGCTGCTCGAGCGGTGGACGCTCGACTGGCGCTTCCGCGCGCGCGGGCCCGCACCGCCGTCGCCGGAGATCGCGCTGGTCGTCTTCGACGACGCCACCGCCGAGCGCAGCGGCCCGCTCTTCGAGCGCCGGGCGGGCTGGGCGACCGTCATTCGCGCGCTGAAGGCCGCGGGCGCGAAGGTGATCGGCGTCGACGCCGTCTTCGACGCGCCCGAGCACCTGGTGTCGGAGGACGTGCGCGCGCGGGTGCTCGCCTGGGCGGCCGCGCACCCGGCGCCCGCCGCCGGCGACGAGGCCGCGCTGCTGTTGTCGGTGGTGGCCCGGGAGCTGGACGGCGACGGGGAGCTGGAGGCGGCGATCCGCGACGCGGGGAACGTGGTGCTGATCCTCTTCGCCGGCGAGGGCGCGCGGCCCGCGGAGGCCGACGCCTCGCTCGCGCGCGCGCGCTACGCGCAGAGCACTCCGGGCGAGCGCAACACGTCGCGGGTCGAGTCGCTCAACGCCTCGCTGCCCCGCTTCAACGCCGCCGCGAAAGGGCTGGGCTTCGCCACCGTCTCCGAGGACGCGACGCGCACGGTGCGGCGCTTCGGCTTGATGCGCGAGCACCAGGGCGCGATGTACCTGCCGTTCCCGCTGCCGGCGGTGGCGGCGTTTCGCGACGTGAATCGCGGGCGCCTCGCCTGGCTCGGGCCGCAGCAGCAGGTGCGGCTGGGAGCTCAGACGCTCGAGCTCGACGCCGACGCGCTCTGGCTCGACTACCGCGGCCCCCAGGGCACGTTCCCCACCTACCCGGTGCTCGATCTGGTTCAGGGCCGCGTGCCCGCCGGGGCGCTGGCGGGCAAGCTCGTCCTCATCGGGGTGACGCGGCTGGGCTACGACGCGGTGCGCACGCCGTTCCAGGTGATGCCCGGCGTCGAGGTGCAGGCCACGGCCATCGACAACGTGCTGCGCGGCGCGCCACTGCGGCGCAGCTCCCGCACCGTCGATCTGTTCGTCACCCTGGGCGTGGCGCTGCTCGCCTCGCTGCTCTTCGTGAGCCGCGGCCTCAGGCCAGCCGTGCAGGTGGCGGGAACCGTGGCGCTGGTGACCGCCTGGGTCGCCGCGGCGCACCTCGCCTTCGTCCGCGCGTCGCTCTGGCTGCCGCTGGTGGCGCCGGTCGCCGCGGCCCTGGCCTGCGGGGTGGCGGGCCTCGCGCTCTCGTACGCGTCGGAGGCGCTGCAGCGGCGGGAGCTCAAGAAGGCCTTCGGCCACTACCTGGGAGCCGAGGTGCTCGAGGAGCTCCTCGCCCGGCCCGACATGCTGGCCCTGGGCGGTGAGCGCCGGCGGCTGACGGTGCTCTTCTCGGACATCCGCGACTTCACCACGCTGTCCGAGAAGCTGCCGCCGGAGAAGCTGGTGGCGTTCCTCAACACCTACCTGTCGCCGATGACGCGGGCGGTGCTGAGGCAGGGCGGGTTGCTCGACAAGTACATCGGCGACGCGGTGATGGGAGTGTTCGGCGCGCCGGTGGTGCGGGCCGATCACGCCACGCTGGCGCTGGCTTGCGTGCTGGAGATGCACGCCGAGCTCGAGGCGCTCAACAAGGGCCCGCTGGCGGCGCTGGGCCTCGACGTGGCCATCGGCGTCGGCCTCAACACCGGCGACATGGTGGTGGGGAACTTGGGCAGCGCGGAGCGCTTCGACTACACGGTGGCCGGCGACGCGGTGAACCTCGCCTCGCGGCTCGAGGGCCTCACCAAGACGTACGGCGTCTTCTGCCTCGTCGGGGCCGGCACGCGCGAGGCCGCCAGCGCCGACTTCGCCTTCCGCGACGTGGACCTGGTGCAGGTGAAGGGCAAGCACGAGCCGGTGGCCGTCAGCGAGCTGCTCGGCGGGCCCGGGCGCGCCGTCGCCGCGTACGAGGGGCTCGACGCGTGGCAGCGGGGCATCGCCGCGTGGCGCGCGGGGCGCCTGGGCGAGGCGCGCGCCGTCTTCACGGCCTTCGCGACGTCGAACCCCGCCGACGCGGTGGCGAGGCGCTACCTCGAGCGGCTGGCGACGCTGCCGGACGTGGCGCCGGAGGGCTTCAGCCCGGTGGCGGCCTTCACCACCAAGTAGCACTTCTGCGTCACACCTGCCGTGGGCGTGAGCGCCGCGGAGGCTCGCGTTGACACGCAAGGTGCCGCGCGGCGAGGGCCTCGTCTCAAGCAGCGGTCTCCTCCGGTGGCCGGATGCCGCGGAACGCTCGCCAGAGCAGCAGGTCATAGGTGATCTTCATCGCCGCGCCGATGACCAGCGGCAGGTACATGGAGTCGCCGTTCATGAGCGCGCCCGCGAACACGGGCGCCACGGCCCATGCGCCCAATCGAACGAGGTTTGTAATCCCCGACGCGAACGTTCGCTCGTCCGGCTGCACGACCGCTAGCACGTAGGACTGGCGCGTTGGCACGTCCATCTCCACGAGCCCTTCACGGAGAAGGAACAGCACCGCGGCGATCGCGAAGCTCGGCGCGAACGCCACCGTCACGAGCAGCATGCTCGAGGGGATGTGCGTGAACACCATCGTGTTCACGAGGCCGAAGCGCCTCGCGAGCCACGCCGCTCCGAGATGCGAGGCGGCGTTCATGAGTCGCGCACCGAAGAAGAGCGCGCCGATGACGCCTTCGGTTACGCCGAAGCGCTCGAAGAAGAAGTACGAGAGGAGCGCCGTCGTGAGAAACCCGCCAGCGAGGCTGTCGATCGCGAACAACGCCGAGATCCTGGTGAGGATCCCGCGGCTGCGCGGTGCCAACCCAGGGCCCCGGCGGCCCGCGGACACCTCGACGTCCGCTCCGAGGCGCGAGTAGAGGACGACGGCCATGAGACCGATTGCCGCGCAGCCAAGCAACGTGGCGCGGTGGGGGCTTGCTCCGCGTAGGTGAGTCGTCGCTTCGAGGAGAGTGGGGACGCCAGCGAGGAGCGCGCCTGCGGCGTGGCCGAGATCCTGGAGCATCGTGTACCAGGCGATGACCTGCGTGCGGCCACCGCTCGTCGTCGTGCTGGGAAGTGCCGCCTGCTCGAGGATCAGCGCGGCGCCTCGGTCCTTGCCCATGCCGTTGAGCATGCCGACGAAGGCGGCCGCGGAGAGCGCGAACGGGCTCGTGCTGAACGCGAAGGCGATGGTTCCGAGCACCGACAGCGCGGCGAGCACGATGAGGAAGCGGCGCCGGCCGATGCGATCGGCAAGAAAGGTGGCGACGACCGCCGCGAGCGCAGCGCCGACGAGCCCGGCTGACACGATTGTTCCGAGCGCGGCGCCCGTGATTCCCTGGCGAGCAAGGTACACGCCGATGAGCACTCCAACGAGGCTCGTGGTGACCGCGCGCACGAACGCGGTGAAGTAGAAGACGCGGCGCTCACGCATCCGCGCCTCGCGCGGCGCGGACGAAGGCCCCGACGAACGGCGTCGCCGGGGCGAGAACGAGCTCGTCCAGCGAGCCGTGCTGAACAACACGTCCGCCCTCCAGCACGATGATGCGGCGGGCGATGCGTCTGGCCTCGCGCGGGTCGTGGGTCACGTACACGATCGGGATCTCACGCTCACGGAACAGGCGCGCGAAGAGGTCCAACAGCTCGCTCTTCAACGCCACGTCGAGGCTTCCCATCGGCTCGTCGAGCAAGAGCGCGACGGGGTCGAGCACGAGAGCGCGCGCGATGGCCACGCGCTGGCGCTCGCCGCCAGAGAGCTCCTGGGGTGAGCGTGGAGCCTTTCCGTCGAGGCCTACCCACGAGAGCGCCTGCGCGACGCGCCGGTCGCGCTCGGTCTTGCCGATGCCGCGCGCGGAGAGCCCGTACGCCAGATTGCCGTGGACGGTCAGATGGGGCCAGAGCGCAAGGTCCTGGAACACCATGGCGACGTTCCGCTCCTCTGGCGGGACGTCCACTCTCCCATCGTGGCTCACGACTCGGCCGGCGATGCTCACCTGTCCGGCGGACGGAGGCTCGAGCCCGAGGAGCACCCGAAGTAGGGTCGTCTTGCCAGAGCCCGAGGGGCCAACCAACGCCACGACCTCGGCGCCGAGGGAGAGCGTCAGGCGATCCAACATGAGCGCGGGCCCGCGCCGAACCGAGACGGAGACGAGCTCGATCATGGCGCGCTCCGCTTCCCGAGAGCGATGAAGCCCACGCCGACCGCGGCGAACGTGATGAGGACATGGAGCACCGCCAGCGCGGAAACGACTGCCGGCGGACCGTTCGCCTCGAGCGTGAAGATCCGTACGGTGAGGGGCTCGCCGCCCGGCGGATAGAAGAGCGCCGCCGTCTCGAGGTCACGCAGCGCGAAGACCAAGGCCAAGACGAAGGTCGCGACGAGCCCTCGCCGCGCGAGGCCGACAACGAGGCCCAGCCTTCGGGTGTAGCCGGCCCCCACGGTGCGGGCCGCGTCCTCGAGCGACGGTGGGACCTGCGCGACGGCCGCCGCGAAGGTCCGGGTCGCCACCGCGCTGTAGCGGGCAACGAAGCCGACCACGAGGATGGCGAAGCTCGCGTAGAGCCAATTCGTCGCAGGGTGGTTCCATGCGCCGACGATGCCGACGCCGAGGATCGACGACGGCAGAATGAAGGCCAGCGTCGCGAGGCCGTCGAGCCACGCGCCGACTCGGCGCCCTCGGGCCAGGGCTCGGCCAAGCACGACCGCGATCGCAGTCATCACAACTGCTGCGATCGCGCTGGCGCGGATGCCATTCCAGGGGGCGTCACCCGTCCAACGCGTCACCTCGCCGATGCCTCCACGCGCGCCAGCGTGCACCATGAGCACGACAAGAGGCAGCACGGAGGCGGCCGCCGCGAGGGCGGCGAGCACGAAGAACAGCGGACGAGGTCCGAAGAGCGCCTCTTGGGCGCGAGCTCGGCTGCCGAGCACGGCGATGGCCCGCCGTCCGGCGAAGCGACGCTCGAGCCACAAAAGTCCGAGGGCAACCACCACGAGCGGCAAGACGAAGACCGCAGCCTCACCGGGAGCGAAGTCCATGCCGCCAAGTCGCGAGAACACCACCGCCGGGTACACGTCCACGCGGAGGAACATGGGGACACCGAGCTCGGAGAACGCGAGCGCGAAGACGACGATGCCGGCAAGGGCAATGGCTGGGGCGGCGCATGGGACCAGCACGCGTGCGGCCGCACGCCATGGCCCGCCGGCGATGCGGGCTGCTGCCTCGAGGGACGCATCGACGCCGCTCACGCCGAGGGCCGTGAGTGCCGTGACGATCGGTGCAAAGCAGGACGCGAGCACGAGCACCACGCCGAGCTCGCTGAAGAGAAGGCGCGTCGAGAGCGCCCCGCCCAGCCAGCCTTCGCGACCAAGAAGGTGGAACCAGCCCAGCGCGGGAAGGAACGGCGGCAGGAACACGACGGCGACGTGAACGGCGAAGAGGAGCTTCCGCAAGGGAAACGTCGACCGCGAGAACAGCACCCCGAGCGGCACGCCCACCGAGAGTGCCAAGAGCGTGACCGCTGCCGACAGACCGAGGGAACGCCCGAGAAGCCACCAGAGCCGGTCGCTCGCGAGCAGCCCCAGCGAGCTTCCCGAGCCGAGCAGCTCGCGTCCGACCTGCACGAGAGGGGGAAGCACCGCGCAGACGAGCACGGCCCCCGCCGCGCCGACGAGCGCGGGCTCTTGCCATCGCGGCCGTGTGCGCGTCAGAGCCCCACCCACTGCCTGAGCCATCCTTGCTGGGCGTCGATCTGCTCGGACACCCGGTTGTAGTCGACCTGCATGACGCGCATCCCTGCCGCCGACCGAACGTTGGCTGGCGTCGCGACCCCCTCGCGCAGCGGCATGTGCGCCGCGCTCTCGGCCATCCGTCGCTCGACCTCAGCGGAGAGCAAGTAGTCGATGAGCCGCCGGCCGGCGTCCGCATGGGGGGCGCGCCGCAAGAGCACCACCGACGTCGGCATCACGAGGGTGCCGAGCTCGTCCTGGTCGGGGTACACAACCTCTACGTTCGCGCCTTCGCGCAACGCCTCGTTCCCATCGTCGGTGTCGGTCAGGCCGAAGGCGACTTCGCCCGAGACGACGAGCCGCTTCACCTCGCCGTTGCTGCTCGCGATCCGCACGCCGTTCGTCATCAGCTCGCCGAGGAATGCTCGGGTACGGGCCTCGCCCCACACGGAGAAGAGCGCACCGACGTGCATGGTCGTCGTGCCGAAGAGAGGGTTGGCCATCGCGGTCTGGCCGCGCCAGCGCGGGTTCGCCAGGTCGCGAATGCTCCGCGGCATCTCCCCCGGGGGCACTCGCGACTTGTTCACGAGGAGGATGCGGGCGCGCGCCGCGAAGCCCGTCCACGTGCCGTCCGCGGCGCGGGCACTCGCCGGGAGGCCCGACGTCTGCGGCGAGACGTACGGTTCGACGAGGCCGCGCTTGACGAGCTGAAAGGGGCGCACCGGATCGCCCGACCAGAACACGTCGGCCTGCTGGTTCTGCGCTTCGGCGATGAGCCGGTTCAGGACGCCCGTGCTCTTGGTCTCCTCGGTGTCGTAGACGGCGCGCACCTTGATCCCAGTTTCGCGTTCGAAGGCCTGGAAGACGGGCTCCGAGAAGACCTGATCCACGGACGTGTAGACCACGACCTCGTTCTTTCGCTTCGTGCAGGAGGCGAGGCTCGCGAGGAGGAAGACGAGCAGAAGGCCGATCCAGCGGGTCGACTTGTGGCGGCGTACATGGAAAGGCATGCTCACGTCTCCTTCATCTTCATTGGGGCACGAGCTTGAGCGCCGGCCGGCAGAGCACGACGCACAGCTCCTTCTTCTCTTCGGCTCGGGCAGTCGGAACAAACGCGAGGATGCCGAGCGCGACAAGGACGCCGCCGAGCACCCGCGTGCTCGCTGGTGCAGCTTGACGACGCGCATGGAGCGAGCTCGCTGGCATCGGTCACCCGGCCCTCGCCTCGAGGTCGTCGAAGGCGGTCACCGGGCCCGCCTTGGTCCAGAGGCCGCGGAGCAAGCCGAGCATCCTCGTCATCGACCGCCTCCAGGACGCGCGGCGCAGCGCCCGACGACCAGGCGCTTCGGCTGACGGCCCACACGCACCGTCGAGAGGACCTTCCTGCTCGACACGCCGACGATGGAGACGGAGTCGTCGCCGGTCGTGCTGACCACAGCGATGCGCCCGTCGGGCGTCACGTCGACCCAGTTCGGGTTTCGTCCGACGCGGATCTGGTCAATGACGGCGAGCGTCGTCGCGTCGATGAAGGTGAGCTGGTCGGTCATCTGCGTCGTGAGCAGGACGACGCGACCGTCCGGCGTGAGCGCGATGCCGTGCGCGTCCTTGCCCTCGGGCGCGAAGCGCGGCTCGCCGAGCGCGACCCGGTCCTTCGGTCCGCGGCCCCGAAGGTCGACAACCAGCGCGCCATTGAGCCAGCGGATGGTCAAGAACGCGGTCTCTCCCGACCTCGTCGTAGCCAGGACGCGGGGGAAGCCGTAGACCGGGACGTGCGAGACGCGCTCGAACGTCGAGAGGTCGAGGAGATCGAGCGCGCCGTCGCCCTCGGACGTGATGACCGCGACGTTACGCGCGGCGTTGGTGACGATGATGTGGGGCGCACGTCCAACCGGCAGCGTCCGCGCGACGGCGTTGATCGCGGTGTCGATGACCGTCACCGTCGAATCGGCGTTGTTCGTGACCCACAGCCGATCCCCGGCCGGTGAGAGCGCCACCTGGTTCGGCACGTGGCCCACGGGGATCTCTGCGATCGCCCGCAAGCTCGCGGCGTCCACCACCGTCAGCGTGTCCGAGCCCTCGTTCGAGACGTACACGCGCGATCCGTCCGGCGAGAGCGCCACCCCGTGAGGCTTCTTCCCCGTGCGCACGCACCCGAGCGGTCGCCCGTCGGGCACATGCACACCGCACACGTCCTCACCGCCCCAGCTCGTAACGTAGGCGCACGCCGGCTCGGATGCGGGCGCCTCGACGGCGGCGGGCACCGGCCGCGGAGCCGGGGCTCCAGCGCAGGCGGCGGTGAGGATGCTCGCCAACGCCACGAGGGACCGTGGGATGGCGTGGCGCTGGGTGCTCATCGGGTGCGATCCTTTCCTGTCATCGCGGTGCTCCGGCGGCGATTCCGGGCGCCGGGTGAACGACGACGCCGGTCACGCCTGCTGCGAGGATCACGAGCGGTCTTGGGCGCTTCTTCACCATGAAGATCAGGACGAGGGCCGCCGCGCAGGCCTGCGGCTGCGCTATCTCGGTCACGCGGCGGCCCCACGGAAGATCGCGCTCATGCGCTGCGCGCGCTCGAGGCGCCGATTGACCGCGGAGAGCGTGGTGATGGCCTCACGCCGCGTGAGCGTGGTATCGCGCCCGGAGCCCATCAGTGCGACTCCGCGCGGAGGTCGTCGAAGTAGACGATGGAGTCGGCCTTGGTCCACACGCCAACCCCGCCTGGCACCGTGAAGGTGGCGTCGTGATGATCGAGCACCTTGGTGCCGTCCCAGAACACCTGGAGGTGATCGCCACGGGCTTCGACGGCGTACTGGTGCCAGGCTCCGGCTGTTACCGTGCCGCTCCAGCTCGCGATCTGCCAGCGCCGCCCATCCTTCACGGTGTAGAGGCGGACGTTGTTCTCGAGCGGATTGGCGCGCGTGATGTAGTAGTTGTTCTCGTCGCGGTAGCGGAAGACGAGCCCGCACGCCTGATCGACGCGTCCGGAAATGGGCTTGCAGCGCACCGAGAGGCGCAGATTCAAGAGCGAGACGCCGTTGGCGACCGCGACGGGAAAGCGGACGTCGGTGTCGTCGTCATCGAGCTGCGCGAGGACGTTCGGGCGTGACGGCGCGTCCGCCTCGGCGCGGACAACCCAACGGCCCATCGCGCCGCTTCCGGTGCGGCTGAACGTGAAGCCCGCGGGTACGGCGTTGGCCGCGTCGCCGTCGAAGGTCCAACTCCTCAGGGTGTTCACGGGAGCGCCCGCTGGCGATGGCGCGACCTCGGGCTCCGCGGGTGCCGCAGAAGGTCGCGCCCGCGTAGGTGGATGCGATGCGGTGGTCGCGGTCGATGCACCTGGCGATGTCGCCCGCGGCTCGTTGCACGCGCCAAGGAACAGCGCGAGCGTTGAAGCGAAGATGATGGTGTTCTTCATGGGGCCTCCTCGGGTCTCCGTTTCTTGGCGAAGTAGGTGCAGAGCTCGTCCAACAGCTCGGAGCCGCGAGCGAGACGCGTCTCGTCGTCGCGATGGAGCAGCCCGAGCCCCGCGATCTGCGCGGCGAGCCCGGCGACCTCAGGGCGTCCGAACTTGCCGTCCTTGAGATCGATGTCGTGGACGAGCTCGGCGAGAGCGCGGAGTCCTGGCTGCTCCAGTTGGAACCGCGCGCAGAGAACCTCGAACGTGCAGAGGTCACCTTCATGAGAGAACTCGGCCTCGAACATGTCGAAGCGCAGCTCCCCGGGTGCGGGCGCGTAACCCCTGGCCTGAACGAACTTGAGGCGCGCGTCGGGGTCGATGAAGCGACGGATGAGCCAGGCACTCGCGATGCGGTCGATGTGAATGCCTACGCGGGTGACCCACGTGCGCCCGTGGTACGCATCGCGCTCGTCGGGCTCGGGCGCCGGGGGTGGCGCCGCCGGCGGTGCCAGCCGGGCGCGAAGCGCCGCGAGAAGCCCATGTGCCGTCTCACGCCCGGAGGCCCCGAAGAAGTCGATCGCCGCGATCTCCTCCACGCGCCGCTCGAGTCGCCGAAGGTCGGGTTCGAGCTGCCGCCGAAGCTCGTCGTCGGCCGTGGCTCCTTGTAGACGTTTCGCCAGGTCCCGGGCCTCTCCGGCGATGACCACGTAGTCGTCGTCGCGGGCATCTCGGAAGAGCGCCTCGACTTCGGGATCGGCGAGACCATCGACAAGGTGGGCATCGAGCAGCGTCGCCTCACCTCCCGCGGCGACAACCTCGCGCAGGACCCACTGGAAGTCCTCCTGCGCGCTGTCGCTCCGGGGCAGCACGTAGACAGTGTTCTTCAGGGCGACCGCTCCGATGCGCGCAAGCCGGCGCCCCACCTTCACGCGGAGGTAGTTCGGCTTCGGCGGAATCTGATGGATGAGCATCAGCCATCGACCGCCTTGGTCCGCTGTGGTGGGTTCCACGACGCGCTGAAGATACAATTGAATCAGCCTTATGGTCACCGTGATTCAGATTGTCTACGCGCGTCCAATGTTGCGCGCGTCCTTGCACGGGACGACGCGCACCAGGGCGACGTTGGCGCTCAGCTCGCCGCGAGTGCCCTCGCGCCAGGTGCAGCGCTGGAACTTGCCATTGGCCAGCAAGCGCCTCGCGAGCCCCAGCTCGCCCTTCGGCTTGAGCGTCACGTCGTCGGGGATGCGGGCCTCTTTGCGCCGGGCTTCGTCATCGGCCCAGCAGCGCGGGAGGGAGAGCTCGAAGTCGATGGGGAGGTGCTCGGTTGCGGTGGCGACGGTGAGGCTGACGCCCACCTGGCAGGCTG
>JACRCY010000178.1 GCA_016218785.1 Deltaproteobacteria bacterium | reverse complement strand
GCCGATGCGCGGAAACGAGGAGAGTGATGGAGGGCGACCGATGACCGCAATGGGCAAGTTCGTGGGGCGCAGCTGGGTGGACGTCGCGTCCGTCACGGAGTCGGAGCTCAGGTACTTCCTCGCGCTGTCGACCACGGTGAAGGCGGCCATCAAGGAGCGGCGCACCGCGGTCTACCGGCTGGCGGGCGACCGGGATCTCTTCGCCGCCCTGCTCTTCTCCGAGCCCTCGACGCGCACGCGCAACAGCTTCGAGCTCGCGGCGCAGCGCCTGGGCCTGCGGACGGTCGGCTTCGCCGGCACCGAGGCGACCAGCGTCAAGAAGGGGGAGTCGCTCCTCGACACCGTGGACATGTTCGACTCCTACGGGGTGGACGCGGTCATCCTGCGCCACCCGCTCGACGGCGCGGCGCGGGCCGTGGCCGAGAACCTCTCCGGCGAGGAGCGGTCGGTTTGCTGCTTCAACGGCGGCGACGGCATGAACGAGCACCCCACCCAGGGGTTGCTCGACGTGTTCACCATCGGCGAGTGCTGCGGCCGGCTCCACGACCTCGAGATCGGCATCGCCGTGGATCCGAAGTACGGGCGCACGACGCACAGCTTCCCGGTCCTGCTCGGCCTCTTCCCCGACAACCGCTTCCACGTCTTCAGCCACCCCGACCTGCGCATGCCCAAGGCGGTGATCCGCCACCTCGCCGACCGTGGCGTCGAGGTGCGCGAGTACTTCGACAGCGGCGAGCAGCTCCGCGAGAAGCTCCCCGACCTCGACTTCCTCTACATGACGCGGCTGCAGCGCGAGCGCTTCGAGGACGACGCCGAGTACTACCGCGCCCGCGACATGTACCTCTTCACGCCCGAGATGATGGAGCTGACCCGGCCGCACTTCGGCGTGGGCCACCCGCTGCCCGACAACAAGGAGTTCCCGACCATCAGCCCGGCGCTGAAGCGCCACCCCAAGTTCTGGCCCAAGCGGCAGGCGGGGAACGGCGTGCCCACGCGCCTCGTCGAGATCGCGCTCTCCCTCGGCCTCATGGGCGCGGACTTCGACGGCGAGGTCTACCACCCGGCGCCGGTGGACCTGAGCTTCAGCCAGGAGCGGCCCGTCGACGGCGAGAAGCCGCGCCCCGGCCCGGTCGACATCCGCCCCATCGACAACGGCACGGTGATCGACCACATCGAGGGGAACCCGTACGTCATCGACAAGATCAGCCGCCTGCTCGGCCTGGCCGCGCGCGGCACCATCTTCCGCATGGGTGTCGTCGCGCCGCTCCGGCGGCCGGGCTCGCGCAAGGGCGTGGTCATGATCAAGGACCGGCTGCTCGACGACGAGGAGATGCGCCTCATCGCGACCCTCGCGCCGGGCTCCACGGTCAACGACATCCGCGAAGGCCACGTGGTGCGCAAGCGGGACCTCTTCCTGCCGGGCCTCGTCGAGGGGCTCCCCGACATGCAGTGCACCAACCACCGCTGCATCACGCGGCACGAGCACCACGAGCACGTGCCCGCGCGCGCCCTCCGCCTCGGCGCGGGCACCGACTCCCGGATCGTGAAGTGCTTCTACTGCAACAACCTCATGGAGAGCCACGAGGTGCTGTAGGACGCGCCGCCCGCCGCGGCCCCGCGCTCTCCCCCACCACCGTCGCCACGAGGATCACGAGCACGAAGGCCGACCAGCCGTAGCCGCAGAGGTCGCCCGCGTAGACCACGGCGCTGCCGACGGTGACCTGCGGCATCATGCGTACGACCGCGACCGGCCCGCCGACCAGCTCCGTGCGCCGGCCGGAGACGCCCTGGGCGAGCTGCGTCCACATGGCCCCGACGACCCGCACCGGCCGCGCGAGGGCGTGGCGGACGGCCGTCCCCACCGGCAGGGGCACGCGCTCCATGCGGCTGCGGATGCCGTGCAGGCCGCGCGCGCCGGGTGCGACCGTGACCGTGGTCTCGCGCCCCTCGCGCTCGAGGCGCAGCGCCACGGGTCCCCCCCCGCGCGCCGCGACCAGCCGACGGATGTCGCCGAAGTCGGCCACCGGCGTGCCGTCCACCGCGACCACGCGGTCGCCGTCGCGCACGCCGGCCGCGCGGGCCGGGCCCTCCATCACGTCGACACGCAGCGTGCCGGCCGAGCTGCCGGTCACGAGGAGGCCGATGACCACGAGGATGACGGCATGGAGGTAGAGCGCGAGGGGGCCGGCCGCGCGCACGCCGAGGCGCGCGGCCCGCGGCGCGGCGCGCGCCGGGTCCGCCAGGTAGAAGGTGAAGATCCCGAGGCCGGGCACGCGGAACGCGCGGCGCGCCAGGCGGTGAGCGCCGAGCACCACGAAGGGCGCGACGCCGACCAGGCCGATGACGACAAATGTCGACAGGCGCGACATCCCACTCGGGGGAGTACCACGACGCGGCAGCGGCGCGCCAGAGGGGTCTCGCGCCTCCACGGGAGCCCGTCGTGGCCCCCGCCGTCACGTTGGGGTACGCTCGCGGACCATGGGCCCGACCCGCAACCCCGCCCCCGGCGCCGACGGCACCCACCTGACCACGTGCCCCCTGTGCGAGGCCATGTGCGGCATCCGCGTCGAGGTGTCCGGCGGCCGCGTCCGGGAGATTCGCGGTGACGACGAGGATCCGTTCAGCCGGGGCCACGTCTGTCCCAAGGCGCTCGCCCTGAAGGACCTCCACGAGGATCCCGACCGGCTGCGGCGTCCGCTCCGGCGCGAGGGCTCGCGCTGGCACGAGGTCGGCTGGGACGAGGCGCTCGACGAGGCCGCCGCCCGCCTGCACCGGCTGCAGGCCGAGCACGGCCGCGACGCCGTGGGCGTCTACTTCGGCAACCCGACGGTGCACAACCTGGGCCTCACGGTGGCCGCGCCCTTCTTCCTCCGGTCGCTGCGCACGCGCAATCGCTTCTCCGCCACCTCCGTCGATCAGCTCCCCCACATGCTCGTCGCGTATCACATGTGGGGACATCAGCTCCTGCTGCCAGTCCCCGATCTCGACCGCACCGACTGCCTCGTCGTCGTCGGGGGCAACCCGCTCGCGTCCAACGGCAGCCTGATGACCGCCGGGGGGGTGAAGCGCCGGCTCCAGGCCCTGCAGGCCCGCGGCGGTCGCCTCGTCGTCGTCGACCCGCGGCGCACCGAGACCGCCCGCCTGGCGGACCAGCACCTCTTCATCCGCCCCGGCACGGACGCGCTGCTGCTCCTCGCCCTGGTGCACGTCCTCTGCGCGGAGGACCTGGTCCGCCCGTCCCCCGCGCTCAGGCGCAGCGACGGCCACGCGACCCTCGCGGCCCGGGCCGCGGGCTTCCCGCCGGAGCGCGTGGCCGCCGCCACCGGGGTGCCGGCCGGGGCGATCCGCGACCTGGCGCGGACCGTCGCCTCGGCGGAGCGCGCCGTGGTCTACGGCCGCATGGGCGTCTCGACCCAGGCGTTCGGCGCGCTGTGTCAGTGGCTGATCAACGCCATCAACCTGCTCACGGGCAACCTCGACCGGCCCGGCGGCGCGCTCGTGGGCCGGCCCGCCGTGGACCTCGCGGCGGTACCCGCGGCGCTCGGGGTGGGGCGGGGCAGCTACGACCGCTGGCGCACCCGGGTGCGCGGCCTGCCCGAGTTCGGCGGCGAGGTGCCCGTGGCGACGCTCGCCGAGGAGATCCTCACGCCGGGCGACCGCCAGATCCGCGGCCTCGTGACGGTGGCCGGCAACCCCGTGCTCTCGACGCCGAACGGCCGTCAGCTCGACCGCGCCCTAGCCGGGCTCGAGACGTACGTGGCCGTGGACCTCTACCTCAACGAGACGACCCGCCACGCGCACCTGATCCTCCCGCCCCCGAGCCAGCTCGAGCGCGATCACTTCGACCTCGCGCTCAACCTGGTCGCCGTGCGCAACACCGCCAAGTACTCCGGACCGGTGCTCCCGCGCGGCGCGGACGCCCGCCACGACCACGAGATCCTCTTCGGCCTCGTGGAGCGCCTGGAGGCGCACCGCGGCGGCGGTCGCGCGCCCTGGCGGCGTCGGCTGCAGACGGCGCTGCTGCGCCGCCTCGGTCCGGCCGGGCTCGTGGATCTGGGCCTGCGCCTCGGGCCCCACGGCGGCGGCGTGCTCGGCCTGAGTCCCTTCCGTCGCGGCTTGACCGTCGCGCGGCTCCTGGACCAGCCCCACGGCGTGGACCTGGGACCGCAGGCGCCGAGCCTGCTCGCCCGCATGCCCCGCGACCGGCGCATCGACCTCGCGCCGGCGGTGCTGCTCGCCGACGTGGACCGGCTCGAGGCGGCGCTCCCGGGCGGCTCGCCCGGCTCCGCCTCGCGGAGCGCGCCGGTCCCGGCCGCGGCGCCTCTCGTCCTCGTGGGCCGCCGCCACCTGCGCGACCACAACACGTGGCTGCACAACGTGCCGGGTCTCGTCACCGGCCGCCCGCGGTGCACCCTCCTCGTGCACCCGGACGACGCCGCGGCGCGGGGGCTCGTCGACGGGGCGCCGGCCCTCGTGCGGTCGCGCGTGAGCGAGGTGACGGTCCCCGTGGAGGTGAGCGACGAGATCATGCCGGGAGTCGTGTCGTTGCCGCACGGCTGGGGGCACGATCACGCCGGCGTGCGCCTGCGGGTGGCCGCGCGCCACGCGGGTGCCAGCCTCAACGACCTCACCGACCACGAGGCCATCGACCCGCTCGGCGGCACCGCGGTGCTCAACGGCACGCCGGTGACAGTGATGGCCGCGGCGGGCCCGGGCGCAGCGGATTGCCTGTCCACTTCCCGGTTGGCAGGGCCCGCGCATCACGCGTAGGTTGTCAGCATGAGCGAGAGCCCGAGCGCCCGCGAGCTGCCCGACGGCGAAACGATGTACCGCGCCCTCGTCGAGAAGGACCCTGACTTTGACGGCCTCTTCGTCACCGGCGTGACGACCACCGGCATCTTCTGCCGGCCGACCTGCACCGCGCGGAAGCCGCGGCGCGACCACGTGGTCTTCTTCGCCACCAGCCGCGACGCGCTCCTGGCCGGGTACCGCCCGTGCCGCGTGTGCCGGCCCGTCGAGTCGCCCGCGGCCACGCCCGAGCCCGTGCGCCGCCTGCTCGCCGAGGTCGAGGCCGACACGAGCCTCCGGCTCAAGGACCAGGACCTGCGCGAGCGCGGCCTCGACCCGGCCGCGCTGCGGCGATGGTTCCGCCGCCACCACGGCATGACCTTCCAGGGCTACCAGCGAGCGCTGCGCCTCGGCGCGGCGTTCGGCCGCATGAAGCAGGGGGAGACGGCCACGGCCGCCGCGTTCGATCACGGGTGGGAGTCGCTGAGCGGGTTCGCCGACGCGTTCCGCAAGCTGCTCGGGGCGGCGCCCTCGCGGGTCGTCGGTTCCCTCGTCACCGTGACCCGGCTCGAGACCCCGCTCGGCCCCATGCTCGCGGGCGCCTCCGACGCCGGCGTCTGTCTGCTCGAGTTCGTGGACCGGCGCATGATCGAGACCCAGGTCCGCCGCCTGGCCCGGCGCCTGGGCGCCGCGCTCGTGCCCGGCGTGAGCCCCCACCTCGACGGCTTGGCCGAGGAGGTGCGCCGGTACTTCGCGGGCGACCTGCGCCGCTTCACCGTGCCGCTCGACCTGCGCGGCACCCCGTTCCAGGAGCAGGTGTGGGCGGCCCTCCTGACCATCCCCTACGGCGCGACCCGGTCCTACGCCGAGCAGGCGCGGCTGATCCGCGCCCCGTCCGCCACCCGGGCCGTGGCGCGCGCCAACGGCGACAACCGCGTCGCCATCGTGGTCCCCTGCCACCGCGTGGTGGGCGCCGACGGCACCCTGACCGGCTACGGCGGCGGCCTCTGGCGCAAGCGCTTCCTGCTCGACCTCGAGCGCCGCGCCCTCGCTTCCCCGGCGCCCGGGCCCGCACGCCGCTAGGCCGTCCCGACCTTGACACCCCCGACGAGGGGGGCGGAAGATCGTCCGAGAGGGCGGCGCGACGACCGCCCGGAGCGGGAGGCGTGATGGCGACAGGACGGCAGCACCCAGCACGGGGACGTGGGCGGCACGCTCCCCTCGTTCTGCTCGTCGGCCTCGCGGGGCTGGCGCCGGCCGCGGCGCGCGCCGACTTCCCGACCATCGCCTGGGATGCCGGCAACCCTTCCATCTACATCCTGAGCACGGACCCGCTGGCCCGCACCTGGACCTGGACCTGCGACGACCCGGGCAACGTCTTCCCGCTCACCGAGCGCTGCCGCGTCTACGACCTCACGGCGGGCAACATCGGCACGGGCCTCGAGGTGCTCCTCACCGACGCCGACTGCGGGACCGCGAGCAGCGATCCGTCGTCGGTGACCTACACCTACGACGTCACGGGCCCGGCGCTCCAGACCGATCACAAGTACGCCTACGCCGCCTACTGCCGCGACGGCGGCGGCTGGTCCTTCCTGACGTGGCAGTGGTTCTGGTACGACGCCTCGCCGCCGACCGTGGCCATCGCCTCCGGCCCCAGCGACCCGTCGCCGCTGCACACCGCGAACTTCGGCTTCACCTGCCACGACACGGCCTACCACTACGACTACGGCGGCACCGGCTACAAGCCCCGCTGCCACCTCTTCTGCGCGCTCTACGACGACGTGACCGGCACGGCCCTGCACATCACGAACGCGTGCGACGTCTCCTTCGTCGACGACGAGGTCACCGTCGCGACGCAGGCCTACACCGGGCTGGGCAACGGGCGCTACCGCTTCGAGGTCTACGCCCGCGACGGGGTCAACCTGATGGGGCCGGCGACGAGCGTGGTCTTCACGGTCGCGCTG
Source organism: Deltaproteobacteria bacterium (assembly GCA_016218785.1). Classification (GTDB taxonomy): domain Bacteria; phylum Myxococcota_A; class Polyangia; order JACRCY01; family JACRCY01; genus JACRCY01. Next base: position 50 of record JACRCY010000178.1, on the reverse strand, counting down.
CCGGACACCGACGGCGACGGCGTCATCGACGAGGAGGACAACTGCCCGCT
>JACRCY010000173.1 GCA_016218785.1 Deltaproteobacteria bacterium | reverse complement strand
GGCGCCGCGCCGGCGGCCGCGGCTCCGTCCCGCCACGTGGCGGGCGAGCCGCGGGGACCCGAGGCGCAGCTCGAGGAGACCGTGCGGCCGCGCACCTTCGACGAGTACGTCGGGCAGCGCGCGGTGGTCGACAACGTCAAGGTCTTCGTCGAGGCCGCCCGCCTGCGCGGCCAGGCCCTCGACCACATGCTCTTCTGCGGCCCCCCGGGGCTCGGCAAGACGACGCTGGCGGTGGTCATCGCCAACGCCCTCGGCGCCCCGCTGCGCCAGATCGCGGCGCCGACCATCGAGCACAAGGGGATCCTGGCGGCGCTCCTCACCTCCCTCAAGGACGGCGACGTCCTCTTCATCGACGAGATCCACCGCATGAGCCCCGTCGTCGAGGAGACGCTCTACCCGGCGATGGAGGACTACCGCATCGACCTGGTGCTCAACGAGGGGCCCCACGCGCAGCCGATCACGCTGCAGTTGGGGCACTTCACGCTGCTCGGCGCCACCACGCGCACCGGCCTGCTCACGGGCCCGCTCCGCAGCCGCTTCCGCCACGTGGCGCGCCTCGACTACTACGCGCAGGACGAGCTCACCGCCATCATCAAGCGCTCGGCGCGGCTCCTGCGCATCCCCATCGACGACGACGGCGCCCGCGAGATCGGGCGCCGCGCCCGCGGCACCCCGCGGGTCGCGAACCACCTCCTCAAGGCCGTGCGCGACTTCGCCGAGGTGGAGGGGGAGGGGGTGATCGAGCGCCGCATCGCCGACTACGCCCTCGGTCGCCTGGGCGTCGACGAGTCGGGGCTCGAGGAGATGGACCGGCGCGTCCTCGACGCGGTCATCCGCAAGTTCGACGGCGGACCGGTCGGCATCGAGTCGATCGCGGCCGCCGTCGCCGAGGAGCGCGACACCCTGGAGGAGGTCTACGAGCCCTACCTGATCCAGGAGGGCTTCGTGCAGCGCACGCCGCGCGGCCGCGTGGCCACGCGGCGCGCCTACGAGCACCTCAAGGTGCCGTTCGACGGGAAGAAGGGGCAGGGGGAGCTGTTCTAGGCGGGGTAGAAGACGAAGCCCCAGTTCTTGCTGTACGCGTCCTTGCGGACGACCTCGACCTCGGCGTGCAGCTTCATGCCGAGCTGCGGCTTGTCGACGCGCAGCTGGCCGGTGACGCGCTGGCCCCCCTCCAGCTCGATGATGCCGAGGGTGAGCTTCACCACCTCGAACTCCGGCGGGAGCGCGTAGAGGTCGGTGTAGGTCAGCAGCTTGCCGTCGCGCGGGAGCGGCACGGTGTCGAAGACGATGTCGTTGCCCTCGAAGACCGTCTCACCGCACTTGCGGCAGCGGGTGCGGTAGGGGTACTGGACGTGGCCACACTTCCTGCACTTGTAGCCGAGGATCTCCTTCTGCATGGCTCACTCCTTGGCGAAGACGAGGCAGACGACGTTGTTGCCGAAGCCGCCGAAGTTGAGGGTGAGGCCCACCTTGGCGTTCTTCACCTGGCGCTTGAAGCCGGCGCCGCGGAGCTGCGTCACGATCTCGTGCGCCTGCCCCACGCCGGTGGCGCCGACGGGGTGCCCCTTGGCCTTGAGGCCGCCCGAGGTGTTGATCGGGATCTTGCCGCCGATCTTGGTCTCCCCCTGCTCGAGGGCGAGGTGCCCCTCGCCCTTCTTGAAGAAACCGACCTCCTCGCTCTCCGCGATCTCGAGGATGGTGAACGCGTCGTGCAGCTCCGCCACGTCCACGTCCGCGGGCTTGATGCCGGCCATCTCGTAGGCCTTCCTGGCCGCAAGGCGCACGGCCAGCAGATCGGTCGGGTTCTCGCGCTCGTGGACCGCGTGCGTGTCGGTCGCCTGGCCGACGCCGGCGAGCCGGATCAGCGGCTTCTTGAGCTTCTTGGCGACCTCGGCCGAGGCCAGGATCACGCAGGCGCCGCCGTCGGAGACCGGGCAGACGTCGAAGAAGTGCAGCGGGTCGGCGATGATCGGGTTGTTGGTCGGTGCGTCCGGCCCGTCGAGGATGCCCTCCAGGCTGATCGCCGTCTGCACGTGGGCGAACGGGTTCATGAGCGCGTTGGCGTGGTTCTTGATCGCCACCAGGGCGAGGTGGCGCCGGGTCACCCCGTACTTCTCCATGTAGAGGCGGGTGAACATGCCGGCCAGGGACGGCAGGGTGACGCCGTAGATGGCCTCCGACAGGGGGTGCGACAGCGAGGCCACGACGTCGGTGGCCTCGAGCTGGTTGACCTCGCTCATGCGCTCGGCGCCCGTGACCATGACGGTGTCGGCCATGCCCGAGGCGATCGCCTGGAACCCTTCCTTGATGGCGGCGGCGCCCGAGGCGGGGCCGTTCTCGATGGTCGCGGCGCCCGCGGGCTGCAGGTTGAGGTGGTCGACGAGCGCGCTGGCGACGGCGGTCTGGTGGTTGAGCCGCGCCGCGGCCATGTTGGCCAGGTAGACCTGGTCGACCTGGTCGAGGCCGGCGTCCTTCAGCGCGAGGATCGACGCGTAGCCCGCGATCTCGACCAGCGGGTACTCGAGGCGGGTGAACGAGGTGATGCCGATGCCGACGGCGTAGACCTCACGCATGACGCTCGCCTCCCTTCCCCTTCCGGATGCGGGCGGTGCCCGTGGAGTCGTAGACGGAGCGGGTGGCCGCCAGGAAGTCGGGCGCGGCCTTCGGCGGGTCGGTCGGCGGCAGGATGCCCGCCTGGGCCTTGTTGAGCAGGGCGGCGGACACCGGCCGCTTGCCCACGATGAGGCTGCCGCGGGCCTTGTCGAACAGCGCCCGCGTGAGCGCGTACGAGGGGACGCCCCCCAGCTCGTGCGGGACCTCGTAGCGCTTCTCGAGCTGGTACTCGATCATCCACCGGCGGAAGCCGATGGGCGACTCCGCCACCACGAGGACCTCGTCCTGGCCGACGATGTCGATGTGGTACTCCATCTTGGCCGCGAAGCAGTGCGCTCCTACCCGGAGGCCGCGGTGCATGGCGAGCGTGTGCAGCGACATGCCGAGCTTCTTGTTGACGAAGCGGCCGTTGACGATGGCCGCGAGGTGCCCGTCGATCTGGCCCACCAGCACGTACTGGTCCTGGTAGCGGTACTTGTAGTGCCCCAGCAGCTCCGAGTACACGCGCGCCGCCACGACGTCGTAGTAGTCACGCTCGTGGTGGAGGAGCGGCTCCACGTGCGGCAGCAGGTCGGGGATGTCGTCCCGGTCGACCTGGCGGATGACCATCGGTTGGCCGGTCGCGAGCGCCACCACCTTCGGCGGATACGGTGCAAAGGGGTTGTCCACCGGACGCAGGATCTTCTCGAGATCGACGGGCATCTCTTCCTCCTGACGACGAGCGCCGCGACCCAGCGCGGCGAGGCGTGACCGGGCGCAAAATACCACTTTCCAAAGCGGGAGTGGAGGCTGGCGCGTCCACCGGCCGTCAGCGACAGTCGGCCAGCCAGTTCTCGACGCGCAGCCCCGGGATGTGCGCGAAGTGCCGGACGTTGCCGGTGGCGAACGTGGCCCCGACGGACAGGCAGACGGCGGCGATGCGCAGGTCGGGCTCCGAAACGGGACGGCCCGCGCGCTCGAGCTCGGCGCGCAGCCTGCCGTAGCGGACGGCGGCGGCGCGATCGAACGCGAGCACGCGCAGGTTGGGCCAGACCAGCTCGTCGAGTCGCTTCAGCAGCACCTCGGCGCGGTCGCTCCGATGGGCGCCGTAGACGAGCTCTCCCGCGGTGATGCTGGTGATGGCCTGCTCGGACGGATCCACTGCGGCGATCCGGCGGAGCAACGCTGGAGGTGGCGAGCGTCGCAGCGCGAAGCTGACCACGTCGGTATCGAAGACGAGCATCAGATCCGCGGCACCCGCCGATCCTTCGACCGCCGGCGGGCCCGGTAGATGTGGCGCACCACGGCATCGACGTCGTCGGCGTCCTCCCACGCGCCGATGGCGGCGAGGAGCCCGCGTCCGTGGGCCACCGGTGCCTCACCTGCGTCGCCGGCAGGCACGAGGGCGGCCACCTCTCGGCCTCGCCGGTGTACCACCACCCGCTCGCCGCCGTGCAGGACGCGGTCGAGGTACTCGGAGAAGCGGCGCTTCAGCTCGGCCACGCCGACCGCCGGGACCCTAGATGCCATGATGTCATTCTAGCCCGAAAGGGCCCTCATGACAACTGGAACGTGCCGGTGAAGACCAGGGTGGCCGGGCCGCGCATGGTGACGCCCCCGAGGCCCTTGACGACCGTGACGTGGAGCGTGCCGCCGGGCAGGCGGATCTCGACCTCGCGCCCCTCGGGCACGCGGCCGGTGAGCACGGCGGCGACCGCGGTGGCGCAGGCGCCGGTGCCGCACGCGAGGGTGATGCCGCAGCCCCGCTCCCACACGGCGAGGTCGATGGCGCCGTCCGGGGCCACGCGCGCGAACTCGGCGTTGGTCCGGCGGGGGAAGGCGGGGTGCACCTCGACGTGGGGGCCCAGGGACTCGGCGAGGGGCAGGGGCTCCTCGTCCACGAAGGTCACGGCGTGGGGATTCCCCATGGAAACCGCGGTCACCTTCAGGGTCTGGCCCGCGACCTCGAGCCAGCCGTCCACGAAGCGCCCCTCGCCCTTCATGGGGATGCGGCCGTGCTCCAGCTCGGGCGCGCCCATCTCGACGGCGACAGACTCCACGGTGCCGTCGGGACCGAGGGTGAGGCTGCAGGCGCGCAGGCCGGCGAGCGTCTCGATCCGCACCACGCGGCGCCCGACGCCGACCTGCTCGTACAGGAACTTCGCCAGGCAGCGGATGCCGTTGCCGCACATCTCGGCCTCGCTGCCGTCGGCGTTGATGATGCGCATGCGGGCGTCGTTCTCCGCCTCGGCCGGGGGCAGGAGGCCGATGACGCCGTCGGCGCCGACGCCGAAGCGCCGGTCGCACAGGCGCTTCGCCGTCTCGGGGTCGAGCGGCGACGGCGACCCCTCGCTGGCGCGGAGGTCGACGACGATGAAGTCGTTGCCGAGGCCGTGGTACTTGTGGAACCGCATCCCGCCCCTGATCTTGCACGCCGGCCCGGGGCGTGCAAGTGCGGCGGGGCGCGCAAGTGCGCGGGGCGCGCAAGTGGCGCGGGGCGCGTGCGGTGGGGCGATCGGGCTACTCGGCGAACTTCTCGTAGACCTCGTCGTCGATATCGGCGTTGACGTACACGTTCTGGACGTCGTCGTGGTCCTCGAGGACGTTGATCAGCTTGACCAGCGCCTCGGCCTCCTTGCCCTCGAGCCGGATCGTCGACTCGGGCAGCATGGCGACCTCGCTGGTGGCGGGGGCGAAGCCCTGCTTCTCCAGCGATTCCTTGATCGTGATGAACGAAGCCGGCTCGGTGAGCACGGTCAGCGTGCCGGCCTCGCTGAGCAAGTCCTCGGCGCCGGCCGCGAGCGCGGCGTCGAGCAGCTTCTCCTCGTCGACCGCGCCGGCCTCGAAGACCACCGTGCCCCGCCGCTTGAACAGGTAGGTCACCGAGCCGGCGACGGCGAGCTTGGCGTTGTTCCGGTCGAGCAGGTGCCGGATCTCGGAGGCGGTGCGGTTCTTGTTGTCCGTGAGCAGGTCGATCACCACGGCGGTGCCACCGGGGCCGTAGGCCTCGTAGAGCATTTCCTCGAGCTTCGCCTCGCCCAGCTCGCCGGAGCCCTTCTTGACCGCCCGGGCGATCGTGTCGTTGGGGATCCCGTCCGCCTTGGCCTTGTCCATCGCGCTGCGGAGCGCCGGGTTGCTGGCCGGGTCGGGGATGCCGACCGAGGCGGCCTGCGCCACCGCCTTGAGCTGCTTGGACCAGCCTTTCGACTTGCGCGCGTCGGAGGCGAGCTTCTTGTTCTTGATCTTGGACCAGCGGTTGTGGCCGGACATGGCTCACCTCGTGGCAGGCATCGCGCCGAGGCCGAGAACGTAGCACATCGGCGTGCCGCGCGTCTCGCGACCCGCACGCCCGGCCACCAGCGTGCTACGATTGACCGCAGGAGGCCCCCGGTGAGGTGCTGGCGGACACTGGTCCTGCTCCTGTCCCTCACCGCGCTGCTCGCCTGCCAGGGGGAGATCGTGCACCCCGGCGGAGACCTCCCGGGGGCGGACGCGGGCGCCGACACGGCCGTGGGGCCGGGCGGCGATGGGGCGCCGGTGGTCGACGGCGCGGGCGGCAGCTCGGATGCCGGCGCCGACGGGTCTCCGGCCACGGGCACGCCCGTCGGCGACCACGGCCAGCTGGCCGTGTCGGGCAACCGGATCGTGGACCAGTCGGGGCAGCCGGTGCAGCTCCGCGGCATGTCGTTCGGCTGGAGCCAGTGGTGGGGGCAGTACTGGACCGCGGGCACCGTCTTCTGGTTGGTCGACGACTGGAAGGTCGAGATCGTGCGCGCGTCGATGGGCATCGAGTCGGGCGGCTACCTGACCACCCCCGCCACCGAGCGCGCCAGGGTCGTCACCGTCGTGGACGAGGCCATCGCCCGCGGCATCTACGTGATCATCGACTGGCACGACCATAACGCGCCGGCGCACGTCAGTGAGTCGCGGGCGTTCTTCACCGACATGGCCCAGCGCTACGGCCAGTATCCCAACGTGATCTACGAGATCTTCAACGAGCCCGAGGGGGAGACGTGGGCCGAGATCAAGGCGTACGCGCAGGACATCGTCGGCGCCATCCGCGCCGAGAATCCGGACAACATCGTCGTCGTGGGCACGCCCAACTGGTCGCAGCAGGTGGACCAGGCGGCCGCGGACCCGGTCCCGGGGACGAACCTCGCCTACACCCTCCATTTCTACGCCGCCACCCACAAGCAGTGGCTCCGCGACACGGCCCTCACGGCCATGAACGCGGGGATCGCGCTCTTCGTCCGTGGTCGACTCGCGGCCTCCACATCCGCGCCCGCCGGGTCCGGCCGGGGCGGGTTCGTCCTTCGGCGACTACGTGCCGAAGCGCTCGCCCGACACGGTCCTCGACTACCGGCCGTCGCTCGGCGCGGCGCTCGCCGGGCTCCCGCCGGCGAAGCTCGAGGCGCTCCCCGCGCTGCTCAAGCGGCTGGCCGAGACCCAGCGGCAGGCGCGGGCTCGCCCGGGCAGGTGGGAGGACGGCAACCTGATCCTCGGCGCGGACCGTCGCCAGTACCGTCCCTCCGACGAGGAGCTCCTCGAGAGCGAGGTCGGCGGCCGCCTCGAGGCGGCGCTCCGGGCGGCCGGCGGGGCGACGCCGCCGCGCCGCGGGCCCGGGCGCACCGCCGGCCCCCGCACCGTCTCCTACCGCGCCATCACCTTCCGCCATGTCGACGTGATGGGCTCGGGGCGGTTCTTCTACGCCTCGGAGCCGGCGAACAGGAGCGTAGTGCTGCGGCCGTGTGATTGACCCGCGGCCGGCGGCCCGTCCTCACGCCACTGCATCCCTACCGCGCCTGCACCTGCTGGAGCAGCTCGCTGATGAGGGGAGCCAGGTCGGGCAGCCCTGGGTGCCCGGGCAGACGTTCGCCCGCGCCGAGCCTCCGCTCGCCGTCCGATTTCAGGACGAGCACCTGACGCGTCTCGGGCAGAACCAGCCAGACGACGGCCACGCCGGCCTCGAGGTACCAGCGGGCCTTCGCCACCAGGATGGCCTCGGGCTCGTCCTCGCCGGCGACCTCGACGGCCAGGACCGGTGGGACGCGCCTGAGCCCGCCGGTGTAGGCCCCGAGATCCGTCCGGCGCCAGACCGCGGCGTCGGCCGCCCGCGTGGAGCCCGCGAGCCGCATGCCGGCCTCGTTCGTCCCGAGCACGAAGTCCGGGTGCGATCGCACCCAGGAGCCGATGGTGATCACGACATCGGTGACGGTGTCCTGCTGCCGGTCCCCGCACGGCGGCATGTAGAGCAGCCTCCCGTCCACGCACTCGAGCCTCCCCGGGACCGCTGGCCAGGTCTCCAGGCGCTCGGCGTCGAAGCCGTCCGGCGGCAGCAGCTCCAGAGGGAACCGCAGCGCTCGCGGCAGCGTTATGGTCTCGTCGTATCGCGGGGTGGCCACCATCGACAAACGGATCTTCCCATGCTCACGCTCGGGCCGCAAGTGCCCGGTCGGCCTTCGACGCGCTCAGCCTGGTGCGCTTCACCCACCTGGCCTTCGACGCCGCGGCGCACGAGGGGGAGATGGTGGTCGCGGCGAGCGTCGCGGACACGGTCCTCGACGTCTTCCGGCGCCTCAGCGCGGCGGGGCGCTACTCGGGGGCCTTCTCGGGGGCGGGCGCCTTGGCGGGCACCGGGGCCTTGGCGGGCGCGGCCCTGGCAG
>JACRCY010000172.1 GCA_016218785.1 Deltaproteobacteria bacterium | reverse complement strand
GCCGGGCAAGCGGCCGTAGCGCAGTTTCCTCCGGCAGTCGGCGATCCCCGCCGTCTGAACCACCGCTGACGCCCACCGCCGCCAGGCGGCATGGTCGCGCTCGCCCGCCGGCCGACCTCCAGATGCTCCCCGAGGCGCAGCAGTCGTGCTTCGCCGAGACCGAGTCGCGCAACATCGGCCTCATCAAGTCGTGGAAGCTGCGCGTTCCTTCGAGCTGGTCGGCGAGCGGGGCCTGACGGGAACCCGGCCGGCGGAGGTCGTCGCGGGGGGAGGGTGCGGCCGCGGGCGCGCGGCGGCGGGGCGGCTACGGGGTGGCGAGGATGGCCCAGGTCCTCACGGTGCCATCGTCCATCGAGGCGCCGTCCACGACCTTGAGCGTCCACGTGCCCTTGATCTCCTGGCCCGCGAAGTCGGGGAGCGCGATGGTCTGGTCGATGCCCTTCTGCGCGCCGCCGGCGCGCTTCCACACCGTGACGGTCTTGTCGGAGTGGGTGAGCGTGATGGTCAGGTCGCCGACGTAGGTGTGGTCGACGTCGAGCACCAGCGACACGCTCTTGGCGGTCAGGCTGTCGGGGACCCCGATGGCGCCGCTGACGCCGTTCGGGTCGTTGTCCGGGATGCTGAGCGGCTGGGTGCTGTCGTAGCGCTTGGTCTCGCCGGTGGGCTGGCTGCCCCCGCACTGCGACCCGGCCGGCGAGTAGCAGTTGCCGCTCGCGCCCGACACGCCGAAGGTCGAGTCGCCGACGCTCTTGCGGACGGCCACCAGCAGGTCCTTCCACGAGACGTTGTAGCCGTGGTCGACGGCGTAGATGAGCTTCGCCAGCAACGGGGCGGCGTACTGGTTGGCGTCGGCCGACACCTCGACGACGCTCGACAGGATGTCGACCTTGTCCCAGTTCCCGCCCTTCCCGTTGATGATGTGGCTGACGTAGTACTCGTAGCCGAGGCAGCCGCCGTACAGGAAGATCTGGTAGAAGCTCGGGTACTGGGGACGGGCGAAGAAGTCGCTGCCGCCGAGCATGCTGTGGCCGTCGTACGCGACGATCTCGTGCTCGCTGATGGCCTTCTGGAAGTTGTCGAAGTGGCCGTAGTCGCCGAGGCCCTCGAAGTCGGCCGGCGAGTAGAGGTCGATCTCGAAGGTCACGTTCTGGAGCTGCTTGGAGAAGCGGCGGCCGAGCGGCGCGGGCTTGATCTCGGTGAAGTTGGCGTCGGTGAGCCAGGTGGCCATGCGCTTGAAGGCGTACATGCCCGAGTCGCTCGCGACGCTGCCCTCGCCGATCTTGCCGAACAGGATGACCGCGGTGATCTTGCCGTCGGCGACGAGCTGGTCGTACTCGGGGTAGGTGACCTTGGCGACCGGGAACATCTTGGAGACGGTGACGGTCATGTCCTGGGTCGTGGCCGCGCAGCCGCTCTTCTCGGGGTCCCAGAGGTACCAGTAGACCGACTGGTCGAGCTTGATGTGGTTGTCGTCCTCGGCGCACTTGGCGCCGTAGTCGGCCATCGTGCTGTAGGGCTTGCGCGGGACCTTGGCCGTGAAGACCTTGCCCACGGCCGCGCCCGCGGAGGCCCCGTTGAGGAGCACGGCGTTGACGCCGCGGAGACGCCAGTGGGTGAGCTTCGACTGGTCGACGTTGCGGGCGGCCGCGGCGGTGATCCAGCTGCCGTCGACCTTCCACTCGACGCGCGACTCGGAGCCCTCGGCCTCGGCCAGCGACTCGAGGTAGAACTCGCCGTGCTTGCGCAGGTAGGTCAGCGCGAACTGGCCCAGCATGGTGGGCGCGTCGGCGAGCTTGTAGGTCGGGGCCTCGAGGTCGGCCTCGAGGTCGACCTCGACCTCGATACCGTCCGGGTTGACGTAGTTCGTGTCGGCCTTGCCCTCGTTGCTCTGATCCTGCAGGAACGGGTTCTCCCCGGTGGGCTCACCGGGCTGGCCGCTGCAGGCAAACGCGAAGAGGGCGGCGAACGCGAGACCGAAGGTGCCGATGCGCATTGTGTTCTCCATCGTGGCGCCGTGGTTGGTCATGCGCCGGTTCCCTTGCAACCTGCGTGCCCGCTCGCGATCTCGTAGTTCCAGATGGTTGCCCACCGACGCGCGCAAATTCTGCGTCCCCGTGCCCGAAGGACCCGCGCAGAAACTACGTAGGCGGCAGGAGTGGCGTGCTGGAGCCAAGTGGTGGGTGGTGGCTACTTGCCAGCCGGCGCGGGGGCGGGCGTAGCCGGGGCCACGACCGCCGGGGCCGCGATGGGCTCGGCCAGCGCCTCGTCCACCCCCTTCCGCACCTCGTACCAGAAGTCGCGGCCCGCCTGCCAGCCGTCGGCCGCGAAGCGCTGGAGCCACTCGTCCAGCTCCGGACGCTTGACGCCCTCCTCGGCCTTGCGCCGGAGGAACGCGGACACCAGGGCCACGACCCGGCCCGACTCCCAGAACGTCGACGCGTTGCGGACGTTGATGCGCCGGGCCAGCTCCAGGTGGTGGGCGCGCAGGTCGATCTCCGCGTGCCAGAAGTCGTGGAAGATCTCGGGCACCAGCTCCTCGGCCCACTCGCGGTGGAAGCGGCAGAAGCCCATGTTGTCCAGGACCAGCTCCTGCACGAGGCGCTCGGCGTTCATGCGGCCGAGCGACCGCGGCGGCTGGAAATCGTCGCCGTAGTACTCGTAGTACTTCCCCATCACCGGCATGGGCGAGAACATGCCCGGGACCCAGTACTGGTTCGGGACCATCCAGCCGCGCTCGCTCGCGCAGGTGACCACGAGCCGATCGAGCACCTCGCGGGTCTTGCCGGTGCGGGCGCCGATGCGGCGGGCCGCGGTGCGCGCGCCGTCGGCGAGGTCGAGGTCGCCGCGACGGTCCCCGCCGGCCCCGATGATGCCGCGCAGCACCCGGCAGGCCAGGTCGGCGTTGTGCTTCGAGTCCTCGACCGCGCGGAAGCCGGCGGCGGCGAACACGGGCTTGCCGTCGACGCCCCAGTCGGCGGGCGCCACGATCCCGTCGTCGAGCAGCTCGAAGAGCCACGAGAGCACGCCCCCGACCGAGATGCCGTCGAAGCCCAGGGCGTCGGCGAGCCCCACGACCTGCTCGGCCGCGCGCTGGTCGAAGATGCCCAGGTTCGGCCCCATGGTCTCGTAGGGCTCGTAGTCCTTCTTGTACGGGCCCCGCATCTTCTTGCAGACGGCCAGGCAGGGCTCGCCGCAGTGCGAGAACTCCTTCTGGTCGATGGTCTCCTCGTTGAACTGCTTGAGGTACCGCGGGAGGATGTGCGCCTCGTGCAGGGCGACCCGGTCGCCGCGCGGCCAGTCGACCGAGCGGTAGTTGAAGAAGAACATCTTGTCCTTGAGCTTCGCGAGATTGACGCCCAGCGTGCCGCCGGTGTGCAGCGCGGGGTCGTAGCGGTACTTGGTCGTCGCCTCGCGGTCCTTGACCGCCATGCGCATGGCGAAGCGCTTCTGGAAGAAGTCGTCGGCGACCTTCCGGTCGTCGAGGTCGGTGTCGATGAAGGACCCGCCGAAGATGACGCCGTAGAGGTTGTGCTGGCGCACCAGGCGGCTCCCCATGCCGCCGCGGCCGGCCCAGCAGTCGACGAAGGTGAGCCCGTTCTTGTCCACCTTGGACGAGCCGAGGGCGCCGAAATCGGTGGCGAGCGCCGCCGGCCCGCCGGCGAGGACGCGCGGCGGCGTCGAGAAGGTGCCCGCGAAGGTGTCCCAGATGTGGCGCTGCAGCGCGTAGAACCCCTGCTCCAGGGCCGGCCTGTCGGCGGCCGCGCGCCACACCGTCTGCGGGTGGATCGGCACCACCTCCACCTCGACCTCCTCCTGCCCTTCGCGGCGCAGGACCAGCACCGACGGCGTCGGGCAGCGGCTCGAGAGCGAGACGTAGTTGACGCCCACGTTCTCGAAGGTCAGCGCGGCGCCGCCCACCGTCGAGACGTAGAAGCCGTCCCAGCAGGGGGAGTGCCCCGTGACGATGAGGCGGTTCGAGCCCGGCAAGATGGATCCCATGAAGGGGCCGCCGCCGAGGCAGGTGGCCTTGCTCCGCACCCACTCGGCGAAGCCGAAGTCGACCGGCCCGATGATCGCCGGGTCGCGGATCCGCTCCACGCGGTAGTAGCCGTTGTAGAGGTCGATCTTGAGCGCTTTCTGCGAGAGCATGGGACGCATCTTCGCACAGGTGGTATCGTACGGGGGACGATGTTGTGGCAGCGCCTCCACCCGCTGTTCCTCGTCCTCGGCGTCTGGCTCCTCGCCTTCTTCTTCGCCAACGTCGAGGTGCAGATCGAGGGCGCCTCGGGGTGGGCCGCCAGCCTGCCGGTCACCTTCCGCGTCGAGAAGCACTGGCTCCTCGACGTCCTCTGGGGCGGGCGCCCCATGACCGGCTACCACGCGTGGATCTTCGCCTTCATGGCGCTCGTCTTCCACCTGCCGCTCCTGCTCCTGTGGCGCTGGTCGTGGAAGCTCGAGGCGCGCGTCCTGGGCTGCGTGATGATCTTCTGGATCCTCGAGGACGCGATGTGGTTCCCGCTCAACCCGGCGTACGGCTGGTCGCGCCTGATGGCGAAGCAGGTGCCGTGGCACCGGAGCTGGCTCCTCGGGCTCCCGACCGACTACTGGACCTTCAGCCTCACCGGCGCGGCGCTGCTGTGGTGGTCGTTCCGCAGGCCGCGGGCGGCGGCGTCGCCCACCGAGAGCGGGGGCGCGTAGGGGGCGGCTGCGGCCGCTGCCCGCGTACCTGCCGCTCCGGGAGGGCGACTTGATCCCGGCGCCTACTACGAGAACCTCGGCATCCAGCTCCGCCAGGCCGGGTTCGCGGAGCTCGAGGTCCAGCTCTGCGATGAGAGCTGGACTCCCGAGGGGCGCGCGACCATCCCGCCTCAGTGACCCCGCCGGGAGTCTACCACTGCGCCCGCTCTAGCCGCCTCGTCCCGCCGCTACCTTCAGGCGCAGCCCGTCGATCCCGGCGAAGTCGCGCGCGTTGCGCGTGAGCAGCACGGCGTCGAGCGCCGCGGCCGTCACGCCGATGGCGATGTCGGCGGCGCGCCGCCGCGGTGAGCCGAGGCGCCGGAACGACTCGGCGCCCGCGGTTGCCAGCTCCTCGGAGAAGCCGACGATGCCGTCCTCGAAGAAGACGGACCGGGCCGCGGCCAGCTGCTCCGGGGTCCGGGGGCCGCGGGAGAACTCGTACCACGCGACGGCGCTGATCTGGATTTCGACGTCGGAGCCGGCCAGCTCCAGCAGCAGCCGCCGCTCGGGCCCGGCCTGCGAGACCGCGTAGACGAGGAAGTCGGTGTCGAGGTGGTAGCGCAAGGGCGCTAGAACCCGCGGTCCTCGGCCTTGAGGCGCCGTACCTCTTCGGCCGCATCGTGTCCTTCGAACAGCTCGAAGAGGCGCTTGAGCGCCTGCTTGCGTTGCTGTCGGTTGGCCGCCGGCACGCCGTAGACCGCGTCGCGGTGGCGGATCACGGCCCGGCGGATGGCCTCCGAGGTCGAGCAGCGGTACGCGGCCGCGAGCTCGCGCGCGGCCGTGCGAGCCTCCTGGTCCAGGATGAGGGTGGTTCGATGTGCCATATCCTATGTATGGCATATACATGCTTTATATGCAACCCTCGACGAAACGCGGTACCTGGGCCAGGCGCAGTTCCCCCGAGGCAGGGGCCGCAGTTGTCTTTTCCTGTCATTCTTGGTTATCTTCTTCCCGCCATGCCCGAGTACCTGTCGACGCGCGAGGTGGCGCGCTACCTCAAGCTCAACCAGAAGAAGGTCTACGCCCTGGTCGCCGGGGGGAAGCTCCCGGCCGCGCGCGTCTCGGGCAAGTGGCTCTTCCCCAAGCACCTCGTGGACCAGTGGGTGACGGAGCACACCGTCTACCCGACCACGGGCCTCATCGGCGCGCTCCTCGACCAGATGCTGGTGCTGCAGGGGAGCGACGACTGGCTGTTCCTGCGCCTGGTCGACCGCTACCAGTCGCGGACTCGAGGGGCGGTCCCGATCGCGGTCGTGGGCAGCATGGCCGGGTTGACCGCGCTCGACGGCGGCCAGGCGCACCTCGCGACCTGCCACGTCGAGCCCGACGCGGTGCGCTCGCGCCTGCACTCCGCCTCCTACCTGGTGAGCCTCTTCACCCGCGAGCAGGGGCTCCTGTTCGACCGGTCCCGGACCCGGCGCCTCACCGGGCTGCGCTCGGTGGTGGGGCGGCAGCTGCGCTTCGCCGAGCGGCAGCCCGAGTCGGGTACCTACCGTCTCGTGCGCCGCCTCCTGGGCGAGCAGGGGCTCAAGCCGCGGTGGAGATCCGCCGGGCCGTTCACCTCGCACCTGGAGCTGGCGCTCGCGATCCGCGCCGGCAAGGCCGACGTGGGCATGGGAGCCCGCGTCGCCGCCGAGATGACGGGGCTCGACTTCGTGCCGCTGCACATGGAGTCGTTCGACCTGGTGGTCCCGGCGGCCTTCGCGGCGCACCGTCGCGTGGCCGGGTTCCTCGACTTCACCCTCGACGATCTGCACAAGGAGGCCGCGCACGGCGTGCCCGGCTACTCGTTCGAGAAGGCCGGGCGCATGCAGCCGCTCCTGCTCGGCGCGACGACGCCTTCGACCCCGTGACGAGGCGAGCACCCGGGTGAGATCCCATGACTCGAAGAACGACCCTCGTGACGTCGATGGTGGCGGGCGCCGTCGTGGCGGCGGGCGTGCTGGCGGCCTGCGATGCCAAGAGCGAGGCGCAGCCGCTGATCCTCGCGACCACCACGAGCACGCAGGACTCGGGGCTGCTCGACGTGCTGCTGCCGCGCTTCGCGGCCGCTCACAAGGTGCAGGTCAAGGTGATCGCCGTGGGCACGGGCGAGGCCCTGGCCATGGGCGCGCGCGGCGACGCCGACGTGCTGGTGGTGCACGCGCGCGCGGCCGAGGACGAGTTCATGGCGAAGGGCAACGGCTCGCTGCGCCTCGACGTCATGTACAACGACTTCCTCCTCCTCGGGCCGGCGACCGACCCCGCCAAGGTGAAGGGGCTCGATCCCGTCGCCGCCCTCAAGCGCATCGCGGAGTCGGGCAGCACCTTCGTCTCGCGCGGGGACAGGTCGGGCACCCACGAGAAGGAGCTGGACCTGTGGCAAGCGGCGGAGGTCACGCCGGCGGGGAAGCCCTGGTACCTCTCGGCCGGACAGGGCATGGGTGAGACCGCGCGCATCGCGACGGAGAAGCGCGGCTACATGCTCGCCGACCGCGCCACCTGGCTCACGCTGAAGCAGGGGCTCGAGCTCGTGCCCCTCGGCGAGGGGGACAAGCGGCTCTTCAACCCGTACGGCGTGATCGTGGTCAACCAGCGGAAGCTCCCGAAGGTCCGGGGCGAGGCGGCCACGGCCTTCGCCCGCTGGCTCGTCTCCGCCGAGACGCAGAAGCTCATAGGCGAGTTCGGCGTGGACCGCTTCGGCCAGCGGCTCTTCGTGCCCGATGCCAGGCCGGGCCCCGCGCCCGCCGCGCCCGCCGCGCCGTGAGCCCCATCGCCGAAGGGCTCGCCCAGGCGTTCTCCCTCATCGTCCGGGGAGACCCGGGGCTGCTGCGCGTCATCTGGCTGTCGCTGTGGGCGACGGGCATCGCGACGACCGTCGCCATGGTCGTGGGCGTCCCCACCGGGGTCTTCCTCGCGCTCCGCCGCTTCCCCGGCCGCAACCTCTTCGTCACCTTCGTCAACGCCGGCATGGGCATCCCGCCGGTGGTGGTGGGGCTCCTCGTCTTCCTGCTGCTCGCCCGGTCCGGGCCCCTGGGGGGCCTCGACCTCCTCTACACGCCGACGGCCATCATCGTCGCCCAGGTGATCATCGCCACGCCCCAGGTGATCGGCGTGACGATCGCGGGCATCCAGGGGCTCGACGAGCGGCTCGTCCTGCAGATCGTGTCGCTGGGCGCGGGCCGCGCGCAGCTCTACCTGAAGCTGGTCCGCGAGGCGCGCGTGGCGGTGCTGGCGGCGCTCGCGGCGGGCTTCGGCGCGATCATCTCCGAGGTCGGCGCGGTGATGATGGTGGGCGGGAACATCCAGGGGCAGACGCGGGTGATGACCAGCGCCATCGTCCTCGAGACCCGCCAGGGGAACTTCGCCATGGCGATCGCGCTCTCGATCGTGCTGCTGGTCATCGCGCTCGTCATCAACGGCGCCTTCACGTGGCTGCAGCAGCGGAGGCCCCGGTGACCGCCCTGCTGCGCCTCGAGGACGTGCTGGTGCGCGCGGGCGAGCGGCCCCTGCTCGAGGTCGGCGCCATCGAGGTCAACGCCGGCGAGACCCTCGTGATCCTCGGCCAGACCGGCGCCGGCAAGAGCGCGCTGCTGCGGGTGATGAACGCGCTGATCCGCCCGGAGCGGGGCCGCTTCCTGTGGCAGGGGAAGGAGGTGCGCTTCCCGGTTCCGGCGGCGGTGCGGCGGCGCATGGCCATGGCGTTCCAGGAGCCGCTCCTCTTCCTCGGCACGGTCTTCGACAACGTGGCCTACGGTCTCCGGCTCAGGGGCGTCTCGGGCGCGACGCTGGAGAGCCGCGTCGTGGAGGCGCTGCGCCTGTTCGGCATCGAGGGGCTCGCGCGGCGGTCGGGGCGCACCCTCTCCGGCGGCGAAGCCCAGCGCACGGCGCTGGCGCGCGCCGTGGTGTTGCAGCCCGACCTGCTGCTCCTCGACGAGCCGCTGGCCTCCCTCGACCCACCCACCAAGGAGCGGCTCGAGGCGGAGCTGCGCCGCGTGATCCGGTCGCGCGGCCTCACCTGCGCCTACGTCACGCACGACCGGGCCGAGGCGCAGGGCATGGCCGATCGGATCGCCGTGCTCGACGCCGGCGCGCTGCTCCAGGTCGGCACGCCGGACGACGTCTTCCTCCGGCCCTCGAGCGAGCGCGTGGCGCGCTTCGTCGGCACGCGCAACCTCCTGGCCGGTACGGTGGTGGGGTCCGCGGTCGGCCGCGCCAGGGTCGCCGTGGGCGAGCATACGCTCAGCGCCGGCGCCGCCCCGCCCATGGCGCGGTCCACTCCTGGACCGCGCCTGACGGACGCCGCGGCCGCGGTCCTCGTGTGCATCCGGCCCGAGGAGGTGGTGCTGACGCGGGACGGTGGCGTGGAGCCAAGGAGCGACGCGGACGCCAACTGCCTCTGCGCCACGGTGCGCGAGGTGCGGCCGCTCGGCGCCACCACCGAGGTGCACCTCGACTGCGGCTTCCCGCTGGTGGCGCTCGTCACGCGCCGGTGTGCCGAGGAGCTGGAGCTGCGCGACGGGAACGCGGTCCACGCGAGCTTTCGCGCCTCGGCGACCCACCTGATCCCCGCTTCGCCGCCCGACCGTCGCTAACCAGGGTCGCATTGACTGCGCGTCAACGCGCCCCTGGTCAGCAGATCACCGAAGGGGGGCGCCGCCCCCCTTCCCCGCGAGGGGACCTCGCGGGGCCCCCGCACCCCCCGCGGCCGCACTCGCGGCCGGCTCGCCCTGCGGGCTCCGCAGTTGCACGTTCAGCGAAGGCCGCCGCACCTGGATCACGCTCAGCGCGACCCTGGTTGGAGTCAGGCGGGCCCGGGTGTGCGTGGCGCGGCCGACGCCGCGGCCGGCCGGTGTATCATGCGCTGGAGGGAGGCAGCCATGAAGACCCGCATCACCGAAGCGTTCGGCATCCGCTACCCGATCATCCTCTCCGGCATGAGCTGGATAAGCCTGCCCAAGATGGTCGCCGCCGTGTCCAACGCCGGGGGCTTGGGCATCCTGGCCACGGGCGTCTACAACCCCGAGCGGACCCGCCAGGCGATCCGCGCGATCCGGCAGCTGACCGTCAAGCCGGTCGGCGCCAACGCCACCCTCTACTTCCCGGGCGCCAAGGACAACGCCCGGGTCCTGCTTGACGAGAAGGTGCCGGTCATCAACTTCTCGATGGGCAAGGGGGATTGGATCGCGAAGGCGGCCCACGAGTACGGGGGCAAGGTCGTGGCCAGCGTGGTCACCGAGAAGCACGCGCGCTCGGCCCGGCCCTGGTCGCGCGGGCGCGCGCCGAGACGGCCCTGCCCCAGGCGCGCCTCGAAGGGGAGCTGCAGCGCACCGTGGGCCAGCTGCGCCTCTTCGCCGGGGTCGTGCGCGAGGGGTCGTGGGTGGAGGCGCGCATCGACCGGGGACAGCCGGAGCGTACGCCCGTGCCCCGCCCCGATCTTCGGCGGATGCTCATCCCCATCGGCCCGGTCGCCGTCTTCGGCGCCAGCAACTTCCCCCTCGCCTTCTCGGTGGCCGGCGGCGACACGGCCGCCGTGCTCGCCGCCGGCAACCCGGTAGTGGTCAAGGCCCACCCCGCGCACCCCGGCACCTCGGAGCTGGCGGCGGGCGCGATCCTCGCGGCCGCGCGGGCCACGGCCGCGCCGCCGGGGGTCTTCTCCCTGCTGCACGGCCCCGGCCCGGCCGTGGGCCTGGCCCTGGTCCGGCACCCGCGCACGCGGGCCGTGGCCTTCACCGGGTCGCTCGCGGGCGGCCGCGCGCTCTTCGACGCCGCCGCTGCGCGTCCCGAGCCCATCCCGGTCTTCGCCGAGATGGGGAGCGTGAACCCGGTGTTCCTCCTGCCGGGCGCGCTCGCCGAGCGGGGGCCCGTGATCGGCCGGGCGCTCGTCGACTCGGTCACGCTGGGTGTCGGCCAGTTCTGCACCAACCCGGGCCTCGTCTTCGCCATCCGCGACGCCGCGTACGGTGGTTTCGCCTCGGCTGTCGCTGCCGCCGTGGCCGGGGTGCCTCCCGGAACCATGCTGACACCCGACATCTGCGACCGGTACCGGGGTGGAGTGGCGGCAGCCGCTGGGATCCCCGGCGTGAGCGTAGTGGCTCAGGCTGTAGAGGCGGCGGATCGCAGCTGCGGAAGGGCCCGGGTCCTGGCGACCGACCTCGCGACCTGGCTGAACCAGCCCGCGCTCCGCCGCGAGGTCTTCGGGCCCACCGCGCTCCTCGTCGAGTGCGACTCGATGACCGCGCTGGTGGAGGCGGCGCGCGCGCTCGACGGCCAGCTCACCGCCACCGTCCACGGCACCCCCGACGAGCTGGGGCGCTGCGGCGACCTCGTGGAGGCGCTCGCGCAGCACGTCGGCCGGCTGGTCTTCAACGACTTCCCCACCGGCGTCGAGGTCACCCACGCCATGCACCACGGCGGCCCCTACCCCGCCACCACCGACCCGCGCACGACCTCCGTCGGCTCGGCCGCGATCGCGCGCTTCGCCCGGCCCGTCTGCTACCAGAACGCCCCGCCGGCCCTACTGCCGGCGGCGCTGCGCGACGAGAACCCGCTCGGCGTCTGGCGCCTGGTCGACGGCGAGTGGACGCGGGGACCGGACCCGGCGCCCGGTGCTCACTGCGCGTCCGGGCCCCGCAGCGCCGCGAGCAAGAGCGCCCCGTAGAGCCGGAGCTCCTTCGGGCCCACGCCGGCGACGGCGAGCAGCTCGGCCTCGCTCCCGGGGCGGCGCGCGGCCATCGAGGTGAGCGTCGCATTGCCGAACACGACGTAGGCCGGCCCGTTGGGCTCGTCGGCGAGCCGCCCGGCGCAAGCGCGCCGTTTGACCTGCAGCCTTGGCCCAGTTCCAGGCCTGCGCTGGCAATCGTGGCCTGATGTAGTCCAGATCCCATTGCCGCATCCATCGTGAGCGTGCGAACACGGTCAACGGGAGGAGCCGGTGGTCGTGGCCAGGATGGATCGCTGGAGCGCGAGGTGAACATGTCGCCCGCGTATCGGTCGCGAGGCTGGGGGCCCCCGGGGTGGGCCCCCGCCATGGTGGTCTTCTTGTCCGTGGCGAGCTGCGGTGGGGCCGAGGTGGGCGTCGACGGCGACGGCGCGGTCGCCGACGCGCCGGTGTCGCCGGCCGACACCCGGGTCGCAGCTGACTCCGGCATGCCCGATGCTCCGGCCGCCGGGCCGCGGCCAGGAGCGCGGCGGGACGGGCCGCCGCGCAAGCGCCCCTGGCGCAGCGCCGGCCGGTGTCCTACGATCCGTTTCCACGGGCATGGCCGGCAGCGACGAGCAGGCGCGGCTGCGGGCGCGCATCGGGGCGCTCACGGGACGGCAGCTGCCCGGACCGATCCGCACCTTCACCGACAGCTCCAACTACTGTGCCCTCGTCGGTGGCGACGTCCTGCGGCTGGGCGGACGGGAGTACTTCATCCTCGGGGACATGACCGAGGGTCGTTTCGGCCTCGACGAGCAGCCGAAGCCGTGGGTCAAGCGGGCCGTCGACCTGGGCTCGGGCGGCGACCGGATCCTCAAGCTCGTCTTCGAGGAGCATTTCTCCGCGCGGATCGGTCCGATCAAGATCCGCTGTACCCGCAGCGCCACCAAGGAGAGCCAGGTCCTTACCGCGGTCCGCGGCCACCCGAGCTTCATGCAGGGCACCACCGAGCTGGACGATCTCGGCCAACCCGTGCGCGTGATCGAGTTCATCACGGGCCCCAGCCTCTACCACACCATCCTCAACCTGGACATGAGCCACGCGCAGTACGCCGAGGAAGTCCTGCCCGGGGTGTTTCGCGGCATGCTCGAGGCCTTCGCGGCCCTGGCGGTGCTCGGGGCCGCCCGGCTCCAGCACGGTGACATCCGCAACGACCACCTCCTCGTGGAGCCCGCGACCGGCCGCTTCTGCTGGATCGACTTCGATCTGAACGTCAACTTCTCCGACTTCGACCTGTGGAGCCTGGGCAACGTCCTCGGCTTCGTGGCGGGCAAGGGGATCGTGACCTTCCGCGGGCTGGCCGAGGACCCGGCCGTGGGGCCGGCGCTCCTCGCGGGGCTCGACCGCGGCGACGCCTCGGTCTTCTTCCCCTACCGGGTGATGAACCTCCACAAGGTCTACCCGTACCTGCCGGCGGGCCTCGGTCGGGTGCTGGGTCACTTCAGCCTGGGCGGCGACGTCACGCGCTTCTACCGCACGCTCGACGAGCTGGTTGACGAGCTCCGGGCCGTGGAGGCCGAGCTGCCGCGGACCGCGACCGCGCTTCTCGACGCGCGCTAGCGGGGCCGGATCACGCTCAGGGACGCCGCCTCCTCGAGCAGGTCGAGCGGGATCAGCGTGAACAGCCAGCCGTCGCCCAGGGGGTCGCGCCCGAGCAGGTCCGGATCGAGCTGCAGCGCCGCGTTGATGCTGGTCACCCGACCGGTGACTGGAGCCCAGACCACGTGGATGCGGGAATCGGCCGCCGCGAGGCGCGCCGACGCGTGCCCCTGCTCGACCACGTCGCCCACCGCGGGAAGGACGATGGAGTGGCACGGAGCCGCGGCGCGCGCGAACACCGGCTCGACGCCGACCGTCATCTGGCCGTCCTGCTCGAGCCGCGCCCAGCTGTGCTCTTTGAGGATGAAGAGCGTACCGGGCGGGACCCCGGACAGCCCGCCCGAGCCCGGCCCCTCCTCGGCGCCGGTCCGGCCGCTCGGCGGCTCGTGCTCGCCGCGCGTGAGCGCGCGGTGGATGACGCCGCTGAGCTCGCGTCGCGTGAAGGGCTTGGCCAGGTAGTCGAAGGCGCCCAGCTTGAGCGCCTCGACCGCGGTGCGCACGGTGGCGTAGCCGGTGACCATCACGGCGGGCGTGGTGCTGCCGCGCGCCGCCAGCTCGCGGAGCAGCGCCATGCCGTCCATGCCCGGCATCATGAGGTCGGTGATGATGACGTCGAAGGGGGTCTCCTCGAGGGCCGCGAGCGCCTCCCGGGCCTCGGCGCAGAGGCGGGTCGCCATCCCCTCGCGGCTCAGGGTCCGCGCCACGCCCGAGCGCACGACCTCCTCGTCGTCGATCACCAGGACGCGCGGCCGCTCACCCATCGCTGCCACCCGAGACAGCCGCAGGATAGCCTCTCTGAAGCCCCCTTGTCCATTCCGCGTGGTCGTGCGTAAGCTCCGCGGATGGCGCGGGTCCTACGGAGCATGGGCGCCCGACTGGCGCTGCTGCTCGTGCTGGTGCAGGTGGTCGCCTTCGGCGCCTTCACGCTCTCGAGCATCCTGCAACAGCGCGCGGCCTACCTGCAGGCCTCGACGGCGGCGATCACCAGGAACAGCGACGTCTTGCGCGCCAGCCTGCGCTCGGCGATGCGCGACAAGCGCTGGTCCGACATCGACGAGGCCCTGCACCGCGTCATCCGCGACGGGGACATCCAGAGCGTCGAGCTGATCGGCCACCGCGGCCGGCTGTACGCGGCCGCCGGCGCGCCCGCGCGGGCCGCCTTCACCTCGCGGGACCAGCCGTGCCTGGCCTGCCACCGCGAGTCGCGGCCGCACCGCGCCGTGGCGGCGGCCGACCGGTCCTGGGTCGACACGGACGCCCGCGTGCTCAATGTCTGGAGCGTGGTACGCACCGAGGAGCGCTGCGGCGGGGCCGGGTGCCACGGGGAGAGCCCCTCGATCCTGGGCGTGATGCGGGTCCGCATGTCACTGCGGGCCATGGACCTGGAGCTCGGGCGTACCCGCAACCGGTTGCTGGCGATTGGCGGCCTGGCCCTCCTGCTCGCGCTCGGGGCGGTGTGGCTCGTGGTCGCCAACTGGCTGCACCGCCCGGTGCGGGCCCTGGCCGAGGCCACCCGCGCGGTCGCGGCCGGCAACCTCGAGATCGCAGTGCCGCGACGGAGCGACGAGCTCGGGGAGGTGGCCGACTCGCTCAACGAGCTGTGCCGCCGGCTGAAGTCGTCGCGCGACCAGATGGTGCGCACGGCCAACCTGGTGGCCGCGGGCAAGCTGGCCGCCGGCGTCGCCCACGAGATCAACAACCCCCTCACCGGCATCCTCTCGTACGCCGAGGATCTGCTCGAGTCGGCGGCGCCCGACGACGCCCGGCGCGAGGACTACGCCATCATCGTGCGCGAGACCCTGCGCTGTCGGGGCCTCGTGCGCAACCTGCTCGACTTCGCCCGCCAGACCGGGCCCGAGCTGACCGCGGCCCGCCTCGATCGCGTGGTCGAGGACACGGTGCGGCTGGTGCACAAGCAGGCTGCGTTCCGCAACGTGAGCATCGAGCAGCAGCACGAGCCGGGGCTGCCTCAGGCCCGCGTCGACCCCAAGCAGATGCAGCAGGTGCTGCTCAACCTGCTGGTGAACGCGGCCGAGGCCATGCCGCAAGGCGGCCGCGTCACCATCACCACGGCCGCGGGCCCGGAACCCGCGATGGCGGTCGTCACCGTCAGCGACACGGGTAGCGGCATCCCCGGCGACATCCGCGAGCGCATCTTCGAGCCGTTCTTCTCTACCAAGGGCGGCAAGACCGACGGATTCGGGCTGGCCATCAGCTGGAGCATCGTCCAGGGGCACGGTGGGACCATCGAGGTGGACAGCGCCGTGGGCCGGGGCACCACCTTCCGCATCCGGCTGCCCCTCGCGCGGAGCTGACGGGCCGAGAGCGACGCGGGCGAGGCGGCCCGGCCAGTGCCATCGATCACGTCCCGCCGGAAGCAGGAGGAGCCGCCATGCCGAGGTCGCGCCCGGCCCGCGACGGTGCCCTGCGCCCCGACGGTGCCGGACATCGCGTCCGGCACGCTCGCAGTTGATCCGCAGAACTTCGAGTCCGAGCCGGCGTTCCTTGCTGGTCCAGACTGGACGCAGACTGGACGAAGTGGCCAGCCTCCCGCCGAGCGAGGTGACCGGCTACGGTCCCTCAATCAAGAACGCGCTCACGGCGCAGGTCTGTGCTTGACCAGCGGGTCACTTCTTGCCCGACGACCACGACCGGCCGCGCCGACTGGCGTCGACAGGCACGAGCCGCCGAGCCGCCGAGGGGCGACTGGACGGCCTGTCGGCCGCGGGATACCCTGGCTGGTTGGGATGAAGTACTCGCTCGCGCGCCTGCTGTTCACCCAGCCGCTCGGGGGCGGAGACGTGCCCCCGGAGCGCTACCGGTCGTTCGGGCGGGTGCGGGCCCTCGCCATCGGCGGGGCGATCTTCACCGACGTCGTCATCGGCGCCATCTTGAGCCGCGATCCGGCCATGGACCCGCGCGTGCTCCGGTTGTTCCTGTGCGTCAACATCTCGGCGCTCGCCTTCGACGTCGTGGTCTCGACGCTGAGCCCCTATTGGGCGCCGGCGCGCCTCTGGCGCCCGCTCCTCGTGCTCGGCATCGTCATCGAGGTCGGCACCGCGATGGTGTGGGTGCAGGTCAGCGGCAGTGTCTCGGCCTACTCGATCGCGCTGCCGATCATCATCATCCTGCTCTACCGCATCGGCTACGACCTGCGGCTGGGGGGGCTCGCGGCCGGCCTGGCGGTGGCGCTGCACAGCACCGTCGTGATTCTCGAGATCGCCGGAGTGCTCCACCCCGAGTCGCTGTTTCTCGGCGCGGCGGTCGGCCGCGTCTACGGCTCGCCCGGGTTCATGGTGAGCTCACTCGTCTCCATCGCCGGCGTCTACGCCTTCGCCCTGTTCGTGCCGAACTACGTCATGAACCGGCTGGTGCTCAAGGACCTCGAGCTGCAGGCGGTGCGCGCGGAGGCGCGCCACGGGCGCCACAGCGGGCGCCTGCTGGCCGAGCGCTACCGTCTGGGCGAGGTCCTCGGCCGCGGTGGCATGGGCGAGGTCTACCAGGGGCGCGACGAGCGTGCCAGGCGCGACTGCGCGGTCAAGGTACTGCACGCGCACCTCATCGGCGAGACCACGTCGCTGCAGCGCTTCCAGCGCGAGGCGGAGGTCGCCGGCCGGCTCGGGAGCCCGCACATCATCGAGGTCTACGACGCCGGCGCGACCGCGGAGGGCATCCCCTACATCGTGCTCGAGCTGCTCGCCGGTGAGGATCTCGGCCAGCGGCTGCGGCGCGCCGGCCCCATCGGAGTCGGGGAGCTGCTCACCATCGCGCGTCAGGTGGCGGCCGGCCTGCGCGTGGCGCACGAGGCCGGCATCGTCCACCGCGACCTCAAGCCGCAGAACCTGTTCCTCGCGGGACCGCAGGCCGCGCCCACGGTCAAGATCCTCGATTTCGGCGTGTGCAAGGTGCACGGCGACGCCGAGGGCCTGACCCGCACCTCGGACATCCTCGGCACCCCGGGCTTCATGGCGCCGGAGCAGATCGCCGGCGACGCCCGGGCCATCGATCACCGCACCGACGTATTCGCGCTCGGCGCCATCTTCTACCGCGCGCTCTGCGGCGTGCTCCCCTTCGGTGGCGGCGACCTGACCCGCGTGCTGTACCGGATCGCGCACGAGTACCCGGCGCCGGCGACCCTGGTCCGCCCCGACCTGCCGGCCGACGTCGACGCGGTGCTCGCCATCGCCCTCGCGAAGGCGCCCGCCGACCGCTACGCCACCGCCACGGCGCTCGTCGATGATCTCGCGGCGGTCGCGGCCGGCGCCCTCAGCGACGAGACGCGGCGCCACGCCGCGCCGCTGCTGGAGCGCGCGCGGCGGCAGCAGTTTCCCCAGGAGCAGACGCGCGACGCTCTCGCGCCCACGATGCGCGCGATCACCGACTGACCAGCTGGTCTCGGGCGCCCGTACGCCGCCCGGAGGCCGAGGCGCAGATCCGTGCGCGGTGCCAGGAAACCCGCGGCGCCGGCTCGCCGCCCGCACCTCGCCACGTGCCGTTGCCGTCTCGTCGCAGCCGCACGATGCTTGTACGGGTAGCTCACGACGACGATGCCGCCGCCCGCGCCGCGCCCGCTGGTGCTCCACACCGGTCGTGGCCCGCGCAGGGTGACGACCCTCGGATCGAGCGCGGGCCACTCACTCCCGGTCCGGATCCTCCACGCGGAACGGGCGCAGCCGCAGGCAGAGGGTGAGCCCCCAGCCGAGCACGAACCCGAGGGCGATGTTGTTCAGGCCGAGGCAGGCGGCCGCCGTCATCAGCATGGCGAAGGCGTCGGTGCGGCTCGTCTGATCGCGGGTCACCAGCGCCAGCTCCATGCCGCTGAAGGCCAGCATGACGCCGAGGATGCTCGCCGGGAAGGCGCGGCACAGCGTCATGAGCGACGCGCCGAAGGAGACCGCCACGGCCATCTTGACGACGCCGAGGACCAGGATGGAGCCGTTCGTGCGCGCGCCGAAGCGGTACTGGCCCGCGAGGCCGCCGGCCCCGTGGCACATGGGCATGCCGCCGAACCAGGCGGCCACCAGGTTCATGAGCCCGACCGAGATGGCCACCCGCCGCGGCCGCGCGGGGCGGTCCGGGAACAGGTCGATCGAGAGGGCGCACACCGCGATGACCGAGTTGAGGGTGGTCAGCGGGATCTGCGGCAGCGCGGCCTTCGGGAACGAGGTCGCGAAGTCGTCCCAGGCCGGCGGCGTGAAGTGCGGCAGGGTGATGCCGACTCCCAGCGACCCCAGCACCCTGGGGTCCTTCCACATGGCCAGCACGATCCCCGCGCCGAAGAGGACGAGGGCGGCGGGCACGCGCCGCGAGAAGAAGAGCGCCAGCACCAGCAGGGCCGCGAGCACGCCCGTCAGGTAGCTGTCGGCACCGATGGCGACGCGGGTCCCGGCCACCATCTGCAGCGCCTTCATGAGCAGCGACAGCCCGAGCGCCAGCTGCAGGCCGCGCACCACGGCCTTCGGGATGACACGGTTCAGCCAGTCGACGAGCCCGGTCACGCCGAGCAGCAGGATGACGACGCTCACGCTGACGCCGGCCGCGAGGATCTGCGGCACGGTGAGCCCCTCGGTGAGCGCCACCGCCGCGATGGCCTTCATCGGCTGCACGGCCATGGGGATGGCGAACGTGAGCCCGGTCACCACGTTTAAGAGGCCGGCGAAGAAGAGCGCGGCCGAGAAGCTCAGGCCGTTCTGCGCCGACATGCCCACGAGGAGCGGGAGGAACGTGCCCATGTCGCCGAGCGAGCCGGCGACCTCGTTGCGGTCGAGGCGCGCATGCCCGAGCGTCGTGCGCAGGCCGGCGAACCGCTTCACGGGCGGCCCTGCACGATCGCCGCCACCCGCTCGAAGTCGCCGTCCTCGATCGCCCCCTCGACGATGCAGTGGACCCCGCCGCGGGGATTGACCAGGATCTGCACCGGCAGCGTCGGCTCGGTCTTGATCCCGACGGCCGCGAGCCACGCATCGCGCCCACGCCCCTCGGGGAGCCAGTGCGAGGCGCGCATGCCGCCCGCGGGCTGCGACTCCAGCATGCGCCGCAGCTGCCGCTCGTCGTCGTCGAGGGACAGGAAACGTACGCGGAGCGCGCCGTTGAGCCGCGTCTGCCAGCCCAAGAGGCGCGGGATCTCGTCGATGCAGGGCTTGCACCACGCCGCCCAGAGGCTGATCCAGGTCCAGGCGCCAGGCGTCACGATGCGGTCGCCGAGCGGCAGCGCGCCCGGCGCCGCCGCCTGGGCGAGGCGTCCGGCTGGGAGGGGACGGGCGAGCGGCGCCCCGGCGCAGAGCGTGCGCGTCCGGGCCTGGCCGGGGGCAGCGGCGGCCGAGGCGGCGTCTCGCTGCACGGCACCGGAGGGGCCCGAGGCGAGTACGGCCTCGTTGCGCTTGAGGCCTGGAGTGCCTGCGCGCCCCTGGTCGCAGCCGGCGCCCACCAGCAGCATGACTGCCACGAGAAGTGCCAGCGCGGCGGGTAGGGGAAGCGCGGCGGGGACTAGAGCCTGCAGTCGACCCATGAGATGAAAGCGCTCCGGTTGATGGCCTGGCGGTCGCAGCCCTTGTTCTCGCGCGACGTGGGCCACTCGCAGAACTCCTTCGGCAGCTGCGCGAACTCCTTGCCGAGCCACAGCATGCCCACCTGCTTCTCCAGCGCCGGGTCCTTGGTCGTCTCGGCCAGGTGGAAGAGCACCGAGTTGGCCCGCTTGTGCGACAGCACGCGGTTGGTGCGGGCGCTGCCGGTCTGGGAGCCGCGCGCCACGATGAAGAAGTAGCGCGCCCCCTGGCGGTCCAGCCAGCGCTCCTCGATGAGCTTGCGCCCCCCGTCGTCGAGCTTCTCCGCGCCCTCGTCGAACAGGACGATGGCACCGCGCTTCGCCAGCGGGAGGAAGAGCGCGTTGAAGTCGTCGCCGCTGATCTGCGCCAGGCCCTTGACGTCCGCGGGCTGGCAGCCGCGCCGCGACTGCGTGCCGACCAGGCCGCAGGCGTTGAGCACCCGCTGCAGCACCTGCTTGAACTGCGGCGTGCAGTAGGCCGCTTCCGCGTGGTCGGCCACGGCCGCGGCCGGCGCGGGCGCCTCGGGCTTCTCGAGCCGGCGGGCCGCGCCGCTGACCGTGGCCCCGACGAAGATCATGAGGAGCACGGTGAGCACCGCCCCGGTGGCCACCCCGGCGAGGACGTGGCGCCTCATCGCAGCACCTCCGGCGCCAGCCGTCCCAGCGTGTAGCGGAGGCCGAGGTCGGTGTCCTCGTCGCACACGCGCCGCTCGCCGAGGTACATCTGGGGGGTCGAGACGGGCACGTGGTTGGTGACCGCGTACTGGAGCAGGTTGTTGAGCCGCACCCTGGTCTTGCGGGCGTCGAGGCACGTGGCGAGGTCCGCGCCGAAGCGCTCGCGCAGCCGCGCCTTGAGCTGCCCCTCCCCGGCCTTCCCGAGGCGCGTCAACTCCTCCTGCTGGGCGTACATCCACTCGAGCGCCTCGCGCGCCCGCGCCTCGTTGCAGATCAGCGCCCGCGACAGCACGCACGACCCCTGGTGGAGCGACCGGTCGACCATCCAGTTGCAGTCGCTGTCGAGCGGCAGGAGCGCGATGCGCAGGTCGAGGTTCTCCACCGCCCCCTCCGCGTCGAGCCGCTGGTGGAGCGCCTTGCACGTGGGGCAGAGCGGGTCCACGAACAGGGTCATGGCGCGACGGGGATGGGCCGTCTGGAGCTTCACCAGCGCCTTGGACGTGTCGGTCGGCTCGGGGAGCTTGCCGCACTTCTCGAGGCGGCCGCCGTAGTCGGGCAGCGCGGCCACGTAGACGACCGCCGGGAGCAGGACGCAGGCGCCGAGGGCCCCGAGCCACGCCAGCACCACGGCCGGCGAGGCGGGCGTGGTCCGCCAGCGCGACGTGACCGCGGCGTCGAAGCCCGCGCCGGCCGCGTCCGCCGCGCCGCGGGCGCGCCGCATGGCCCACAGCGCGCCGACCGCCAGCAGGATCGAGGCCACGTACAGCCCCACGCAGGTGCGGCAGAAGGTCCCGAGCCTGGCCGCCGAGATCACCGCCATGAGGATGGACGCGATGACCGGACCCAGGCTCGCGACGCCGAGGAACTGGAAGGCACGTCGCGACGAGCCCTCTCCCCCCACCAGCAGCGCCACGGCGAACGCGCCGAAGAACGCGTACACCCCCAGCGCCAGGAGCGAGATGGGGATGCCGCCCCAGAAGGCGCCCCGCAGGAGCGCCGAGTACGAGCTGTACATGGCGGTCCGGCAGGGGTTGTCGCCGGCCGCGCCCGCGAGGCCCGGGACGAAGCTGCAGTGGACCTCGTGGAGCTGCCGGTCCAGGTGCTGCATCGAGTCGTAGCTCGACAGCCCCGCGAACGCGAGGCCGAGCACGACCGCAACGAGCACGACGATCAACTGAGGTCGGGGGAAGGTCTGCATGACTCGATGTCCCGTCGCCGCGGCACCCGTACGCGGGGGCCGCGGTTCGCGTGGGTTCACTACGCCCGCGCGTGCGGCCTGTCAAGGTCGCGGCGACCGGGTCCATGATCGCTCAGTGACCCTCTAGCCCAACTTTTTCGCAGTTGGGCCAGGTGGCCCGGTGGACAGGCGGCTGGCGCGGGCCCACAGGGGTAGCGGCCTGGGTGGGCGCCTATGGCGCGCCACGGCGGCCGGCCCGCCTGT
>JACRCY010000179.1 GCA_016218785.1 Deltaproteobacteria bacterium | reverse complement strand
TCGGCGACGATCAAGAGCCACCACAACGTGGGCGGGCTCCCGGAGAAGATGAAGCTCCGGCTCATCGAGCCGCTCCGCGAGCTGTTCAAGGACGAAGTCCGCGCCCTCGGCGCGGAGCTGGGCCTGCCGCGCGACGTCCTCTGGCGCCACCCGTTCCCGGGCCCCGGCCTCGCCGTGCGCATCCTCGGCGAGGTCACGAAGGAGCGCTGCGACCTGCTGCGCGCCGCCGACAGCATCATCGACGAGGAGATCCGCGCCGCCGGGCTCTACGACTCGATCTGGCAGTCCTTCGGTGTGCTGCTGCCGGTCAAGAGCGTGGGCGTCATGGGCGATCAGCGCACCTACGCCGACGCCCTCGCGGTCCGCGCGGTCCACTCCCTCGACGGGATGACCGCGGACTGGGTGCCGCTCCCCTACCATGTGCTCGGCACCATCTCGCGCCGCGTGATCAACGAGGTCCCCGGCATCAACCGGGTGGTCTACGACGTCAGCTCCAAGCCACCCGCGACCATCGAGTGGGAGTAGGATGCGCTCCGCCCTCATCCACTGCGTCGTTCTCTTGGCCCCGGCGTGGGTCTGGGCGCAGGGGGGGGGCGGCGCGGCGCGAGCGCCGGGATGGTACCAGGGTACCGGCCAGGCGCGGATCGTCAACGAGGACCGGGTGGCGGCGCGCCAGCGCGCGCTCGAGGAGGCCATGCGCCAGGCGGTCGAGCGCGCGGTCGACGGGCTGCTCGGGCCCGAGGTGCGCGCGTCTCGACCGCATGAGGTGCGGGGCCTCGCCGGCCGGGCCCACTCGCTGATCGAGCGCTACCGCGTGCTCGCCGAGAGCGAGGCCGGGGGGCTCTACCAGGTGCAGATCGAGGCCACCGTGGACGCCCAGCGGCTCGGGGCCGCTCTCGGCCGCGGCACCACGCCGCAGCCCGGGCCCGGGCCAGCCGTGGTGCTCCGGGTACCGGGAGGTGGTGACGCGGAGACGCTCCGCAGGGCGCTCGCCGACGCGGGCGTGGCGGTCGCGACCACGGCCGTGGGACGCGAGGTGCGGGTCACGCGGGTTGCCGTCGACGAAGGGGAGGTACGCGGCGCCGACGTGTGGGCCGCGCGCGTCGAGCTGACGGCGGTGGTGACGGGGCTGGGCGGAGCGGACGTCCCGCTCGCGGCCTCGGCGCGGCGGTTCGCGGCCAACCCCACGGCCGCTCGCGTCGCGGCCGAGCAGGCGGCCGCCACCGATCTGGCGCAGGCCGTGGCCCGGACGATCGCCCCGGCGGCCTCCGGGGGGGTACCGGTGCGGCTCGTGGGTCGCTTCGGCTATCGCCACTACCGCGCCCTGGTGCAGGCGCTGGCGGCGTCCCAGGTCCCGGGCCTGGAGCCGCGGCGCTTCGGGCACCGCTTCGTGCTCCTCTGGGCGCCGACCGCGCTCTCCCCGCAGGACCTCGGCCGGCGCGTGGGCCAGCTCCCCGTGCCGGGCCTGAGCCGTGTGGTGGAGCGCGCCGACGCCGGCGAGGTGCGCGTCCGTCTCGAAGTCGAGGGCGCCGAGGCGCCGGAGGGGCTCCCATGAGGCGCTTCGCGCAGCTGGTTGCGGCGTGGCGGGCGCGGCGGACGGGGACGGCCCTCGCGGCCGTCCTGGCGCTCTGTGCCCTCGTAGGGGGGGCGGGGTGTGGCCCAGGCGGGCCGACCGTGCGGCCCGAGGCCCAGGGGCTGCGCATCGTCTGCACCGTGGATGACGCCGTGGTCCTGATCGACGAGCGGCCGGTGGGCACCGCCGCCCTGGTGCGGGAGCGCGACCTGCCCATCCTGCCCGGCCACCACCGCGTGGAGGTCCGTGCGGAGCGCTTCTTCACTCGCTACGCGGACGTCGAGATCGCCCCCGGCGCGCGGGTGAAGCTCGAGGTCACGCTGCGCCCGAAGCTGGAGGTGCCATGAGCGGCACCTCCAGCAACATGACGCTCGCCAACGTCTTCACGGCGGCGCGCTTCGTGCTGATCCCGCTCTTCGGCTTCCTCTGGCTGCGCGGCCAGGGCGTGCAGGCGCTCGTGGTCTTCCTCATCGCGGTCCTGACCGACATCCTCGACGGCTTCATCGCGCGCTACTTCCACCAGTTCTCCCGCCTCGGCGCCATCCTCGACCCCGCCGCCGACAAGGTCCTCCTGCTGGTCGGCTACGTCGTGGGGGCGCTCGTCCACGCCATCCCGGTCTGGCTGGCGGTGTTCGTCATCGGGCGCGACGTGGTCGTCGCCATCGGCGCGGGGCTCTTCGCGTGGGTGTGGCGGGGCCGGCACGACCCCGAGGACTGGCGCCCCTCGCGCATCGGCAAGTACACGATGTTCATCCAGTCGTTCGCCGTCGCCCTCGCGCTGTTCGTGGACGTCGTCCGCCCGGCGGGGGGGCGGGCCTGGCTGCAGGTCATCCTGATGATGACCGCCATGATGACTCTCTGCTCCGGCATCCAGTA
Organism: Deltaproteobacteria bacterium; assembly: GCA_016218785.1. Classification (GTDB taxonomy): domain Bacteria; phylum Myxococcota_A; class Polyangia; order JACRCY01; family JACRCY01; genus JACRCY01. The sequence continues at coordinate 3,078 of JACRCY010000179.1, read as the reverse complement.
CGTGCTCATCGGCTTGCGGGCGCTCGGCCGCGGCGCCGCGGCGAAGGGGGCGTCATGATCGGCTGGCTGCAGCGCCACGCCCGGAGCCATCGCTACTTCCAGGTCTGCTTCTGGGCGGCCTTCGTCGTCTTCTTCCTCTTCGTCCTCAACCGCCTCTCCGGCGTGCTGGCCCCGTTCTTCGTGGCTGCCGCCATCGCCTACTGGCTCGATCCGGCGGTCGACTGGTTCGAGCGCCGCGGCATGAGGCGGACGCCGGCGATCCTGCTCCTCTTGCTCGGCTTCCTCGTCTTCCTGACCGGCCTCCTGCTCATCATCGTGCCCCTGCTGGTGCGCGAGATAAACATGATGGGCGACAAGCTCCCGGGCTACGTCAGCAAGGCGCACCAGAACCTCCTCCCCTGGATCGAGAGGACCTTCCACACCACCGTGCCACGCACCCTGGGCGAGCTGATCGACCGCGCCGGCGCCGACGCGCAGACGCTGGCCAAGAGCGCGATGTCCTCGGTGCAGACGGTGGTGGGCGAGACCTTCAAGAGCGTCTTCACGCTGCTGCGCATCGTCCTCAACATCATCCTGGTGCCGGTCTTCGCCTTCTACCTGCTGCGCGACTTCGACCGGATCCTGGAGGGGTTGCGCAAGCTCGTGCCGGAGCGGCGGCGCACCTTCGTCGTCGACGTGGCGCGCGACATCGACCGGGTCCTCTCGGCGTGGTTCCGCGGCCAGCTCACGGTCATGGTCATCGACGGCGCCCTCTACATGATCGGCCTCTCGATCCTCGGCGTCCCCATGGGGATCGCCATCGGCGCCATCGCCGGCCTCCTGGCCTTCATCCCCGTGGTCGGCGTCCTCACCTCGCTGGCCCTGGCGCTGTTCGTCACCTTCCTCGAGTTCCAGGGGTGGGGCCAGGTCATCGGCGTGGTGGCGCTCTTCGCCGCCGTCCCCACCATCGAGATGACCGTGGTGGTGCCGCGCGTCATCGGCGGCCGCGTCGGCCTCGGGCCGGTCGCCGTGATCGTGGCGTTGCTCCTGGGCGCGGAGCTCCTCGGATTCATCGGCATCCTGCTGGCGGTACCGACGGCCGCAGTCGTCAACGTGCTGCTCGGGCGCATCCGCTCCGCCTACGAGGGGAGCGCCTTCTTCACGCGCGAGTCGCCGCCCGGGCGGGAGCCGCCGGGCGCCCCGCCAGCGGCCGCGTCGCCGCCCGACGCGCCGCCCCAGGCCCCCCCGACAGCGCCGGACCCTCCCGCGACGCCCTGCCGCGAGCGGCGAGCGCGGCTCCGCCGCGGGAGCCGCGGGGGTTCGGGGGGCATCGGAGGAGCGGAGGCCGGCGCAGCCGGCCGAGCACCGCACGGGCCCCCCGAGGGGAGATCTCGCTTGCCCGCCGTCAGGCGGGCAAGCGGTCGCAGAACTCGATGCGCCGCGGCACCTTGTAGGGCGCCAGGTTCCGCGCGCAGTGGTCGATGATCTCCTCGGGGTTGAACTTGCCGCCGACGGGGACCACGCGCGCCACGACGATGGGGCCGCCCAAGGGGTCGGTCACGATGCGTACCTGCGCCGCCTTCACCTTGGGGAAGGCCTCCAGGCACCCCTCGACCTCGCCCAGCGCGATGCGCTTGCCGTCGACCTGGACCAGGTCGTCCTCGCGCCCATCGAGGAAGAGGCGCCCGGCGCGGTCGAGGTAGCCGAGGTCGCCGGTGCGGAACCACCCCTCGGGCGTCGCGCCGCCCACGGGCACGCCCACGCGCTTGGGCGCCGTCACCGCCTGCGGCCCGATGGCGTGCGCGGCCACGGCGTCCGAGCGCACCCAGACGCGGCCGCGCTTGTCGGGGGCCAGCCTGGCGCCCTCGGGGTCGGTGATCCGCACCTCGACGCCGTCGAAGGGCTTGCCCGAGGAGGTGGGCGAGAGGCCGCGGCGGTCGATGGTGACGGGGCCGGTCTCCGCCGTGTGGTAGCAGGAGAGGACGCGGACGCCGTAGCGCGTGTGGAAGCGCTCGGCCACGGCTGCGCTCATCGTGGAGCCGGCGGCGAGGAAGCGCGCGCCGCGCGCCTTGAGGCCCCTGGCCACCGGCAGGCGGCCGAGGGCCGCGTAGAGGGTGGGCGTCGCCGGCAGGAGGTCGATCTCCTGCTCGCGCAGGATCTTCTGGACGCGGTTGGGCGACACCTCGTCCTCGAGGAAGAGGGTGCCGCCGTGGCGCATCGCCAGGAGCAGGCCGAAGTCGAAGCCGTAGGCATGGAAGAGCGGCACCGTCGTCAGGATGTGGTCGTCCGCCTTCACCTCGAGCGAGCTGGCGATGCTCTCGGCCGCGGCGCACAGGTTCTCCTCGGTGCGCAGCACCCCCTTGGGGTCGCCGCCGGCGTCGGTCGTGAACTGCACCAGGCACGGCTTCACGGCCGCCTCGCCGTTCGACTGGCGCCGGTAGGTCGAGCAGGTGAGGAGGGTCCCCTGGAGCCGCCGCCGGCTCTCGGGCGTGGCCTGCGAGGGGCGCTGCTTCGGTGGCGGCGCCGCCGCCTGGGGGCGCGGGGCCGCCAGGTCGCCGCCGCGGGGCCGCGTGATCAGGCCGCGCAGCGGCGCCGCGTCGAGGATCATCTCCAGCTCGCGCGTGCCCGTCGTGGGATCGAGCGGCACGACCACGGCGCCGGCCTTCGAGAGCGCGAGGGTGAGGATCACGAAGTCCGGCACGTTGCCGAGCATGAGCCCGACCCACGAGCCGGCGTGGATCCCCATGGCCGCGAACTCCTGCGCGCGCCGGTCGACGCGGTGGCAGAGACCGCGCCATGACAGGTACGTGTCGCGGTAGACGAGCGCCTTCGCGTTGCCGCGCGACGTCGCAGCCTCGGTGAGCCAACGGTACAGCAGCATGCGTCTCGACCGCGCCCCGGGCAATACCGGGGCGAGCGCAGTATACCCCGGCGTGTTTCCCAAGGCAACCGACGATCCCCCGGAGCTATTCGCGCTGCCCCGTTTTCGCGCGCCAGCGACGCAAGCGATCGATATTGCAGAGGCGAGGCGCTTACAAGTTGCCGGAATTGACCAGGCACCTATGGCACTCAACCCCCTCGGAGAGGCTGATTCTTGGG
>JACRCY010000171.1 GCA_016218785.1 Deltaproteobacteria bacterium | reverse complement strand
AGCCGCCGGCGCCGCCTCGCGCGCCGCGGGCTCGCCTTCCCCGCGCCGCCGGCGCCGCCGCCGCTTCTTGTCGGCGCGCCCCTCGTCCTCGTGGACCGGCGTCGGCGCTGGCTCCGCGGCGGTCTCTGCGGCGGCCTCGGACGTCCGCCTGGCGCCCCGCTGGCCGCCCCGGCGACGCTTGCCCCCGGCCGGCTCGCCGGCATCGCGCGCCTTGGCCCCGCCACGCCGCCCCTTGTCCGCAGGCGCCGGCTTGTCGGCGGCCTTCTCGGCGGCCTTGGCCGCGGCCTTCTCGGCGGCTGCCTCCTCCTTCGACGGGTAGCTCTTGAGGCCGTACACCCCGTTGCCCGCGTCGACGAAGGGCGAGCGGTCGGGAGCGCGCCTGATGGCCAGGGCGAGCTGCGTCTGCATGGTCTCCTCGGGCGTGCGTCCCGCGTGCGTCAGGAGCTGCTGCCTGAGGGCCATCTCGACGAGCTTCTTGTAGTGGAGAGGGCGGCCGTGCTGCCGGAGCACGGCGACCGCCGCTTCGACGAAGGTCATGGGGCGAACCCGCCAGCGAAATTGGCGACTGATTCTTGTCCCCGGCGAGAGGGCTGTCAAGGAGCCACGCGGCCGCCCCGAGCCATGTTTGGCGCCACCTGACGAGATACGGTACAGTTTCGGCATGCGCAGGTGGCGGGGCGCCCTCGTGGTCGCCGGAGGGCTGCTCGTGGTCGCAGCCGTCGGCGACGCGACCCTGCAGGTCGTGGTCCGGCCGCGGGTGATGGCGGCCGTGAGCCGACTCGTCGGGGCCCCGGCGAGCGCCGCGCGCCTCCGGGTGAGCCCGTTCGGCGGCGTCCGCCTGCGCGGGCTGCGCGCGGGCGACGCGGTGACGGTGCGCTCGCTACGCATCGACCTCGAGCCGGGCGCCGCCCTCGAGGGGCAGCTGCGCCCGACGCGGGTGGTCGCCGAGGGGGTGCGGGTGCGGCTCGACGACGGCCTGGCCACGCTGCGCGCCTGGCGCGACCGCGCGACCCAGGCTCGCGGCGGGGCCGCCCGCGACGGCGCGCCGCGCCGCCCGCTGCAGCTCGAGGTGACGGACCTGGAGGTGGTCGCGGTGCCCCACGGCGCCACGATCCGGGCCGAGCGCCTCGAGGGGACCGGCGGGGCGCAGGCCGTCACCGTCACCGGCCGCGACGTGACGGTGGGCGTGGGCCCCGCGGCCCTGGTGGCCGCCGCCGTGCGCCTGGAGGCCCCGGCCAGCCTGGCGCCCCCCGTGAGCGTGGAGCTGAGCGGCGGTCGCGCCCTGGTCCACCAGGACCTCCTCGCCGACCGGCTCACGGCGAGCCTGCGGCTCGACCCGGGTGGCGGTGAGGTGCGGGCGTCGGCGCGGGCCCCCGGCACCGAGGGCGCCGCGCGCGAGGTGTCGCTCAGCGCCCGCTTCGGCGACGACGGTGGCGAGGCCCGCCTGTCGGCCGCCGCCTTCCCGCTGCGGGCGCTGGCGCAGGTCCTCGCCCCGGCCGGCCTCCTGGTGGAGCAGAGCACCGCCGAGCTCGAAGTGTCGGGGCGCTGGCGCGGCCCCCTGCGACGCGGCATGGACGTCGGGGCCACCGGCCGCGTGACCGCGCGGGACCTGGGCCTGCGGCTCCCGCGGCTCGCCGCGCGGGACGTCATGGGCATCCACGCCACGCTCGACGGCAGCGCCCGCGTTCGCGGCGACGGCGTGGAGATCGACCGCGCCACCCTGCAGCTGGGCGCCATCCGGGCGACCGTCCGCGCCTCGGTGGCGGCGCTCGCGGCGCGGCCGCGCCTCTCGCGCTGGGCCACCCTGCCCGAGGCGGGGTGCCAGGTCCGGGTGGACGCCCTCCCCCCGGGGCTGGCGCCGGCGCTCCAGGGGCTGCAGCTCGCGGGGCGGCTGTCGGCGAGCCTCGCGCTGACCATCGACTGGGCGCAGCTCGACCGCATCGAGCACGAGGAGAGCATCGACGCCCGCGCGTGCCGGGCGCTGCGCGATCCGCCCGCAGCCGACGTGGCCGCGCTGACGGGGCCGTTCCGGCATCGCGGGGTGGACGCCGCGGGCCGGCCGCGGGAGTTCACGCTCGGTCCGGAGAACCCGAGCTACCGCCCGCTGGACCGCATCTCGCGGCACGTGGTGTCGGCCTTCCTGACCGCCGAGGACCGCCGCTTCTGGCAGCACTCGGGCTTCGACGCCGCCATGCTCGGCAAGGCGCTCGCCCACGACCTCGCCGCGGGCCGGGTCGAGAAGGGGGCGTCCACGATCACGCAGCAGCTCGCGAAGAACCTCTTCCTCAAAGCCGACCGCACCATCGGCCGGAAGCTCGAGGAGGCGGTGATCGCGTGGCGCCTGGAGCAGGTGCTCCCCAAGCGTCGCATCCTCGAGCTCTACCTCAACGCCATCGAGCTGGGGCCCGGGCTCTACGGCGTGGCCGAGGCGACGCGCACCTACTTCGGCAGGGACGTCGCGACCGTCGGACCGCTCGAGGCGGCCCACCTCGCCGCCCTCACGCCCAACCCCAAGCTCTTCGCCCGGCGCATCGAGGCGCCCGACGCGCGCGCGCGCTGGCTCGACCACCTCTACGAGCTGCTGGCGATGATGCAGCGGGCGCACCGGGTGACGCCCGGCGAGGTCGAGGCGGCCCGGGCGCGCGGGCTCCAGCTCTCCAACTGGCGCGGGCCAGGGTAGGCCCGCGCCCTCGGCGAGCGGCCGAGGCTCACACCCCGATGAAGAGGCGGTTGCCGAAGTTCCGCTCGAGGTCGCTCTCGAAGATCTTGCGCGCCGCGGTCTCGACGTCGTACTCGACGCGCTTGAACTCGAAGGCCTGCGCCTCGGTGTCGTAGATCGTGTAGCTCGCGCGGTTGTCGTAGTCGCGCGGCTGTCCCACCGAGCCCACGCTGAGGACGTACTTGTGGGCGCGGCGGATGAAGAACTTCTGCGCCACGACCTCGTTCACCTCGGTCGCGGTGAGCGCGAAGGCCTTGCACAGGTGGGAGTGGCCGATGAAGGTCACCTCGGCCAGCTCCTCGTAGACCGGCAGGCACTTGGCCGCCTGGTCGAGCGAGAAGATGTACTCGAACTCCTCGAGGCAGACCGGCGAGCCGTGGCAGAACGACAGGGGTCCCTCGCGGACCTCGTAGGCGAGCCCCTTGAGCCACTCCATGTTCTGGGAGTCGAGGGCCGCGGCGTGGACGTCGAGGGCGTGGCGGGCCGCGTCGTAGTAGTAGGAGTAGTCCATGCGCCCGGCGACCGCGGCGTCGTGGTTGCCGAGCACGCAGACCGACGCCAGGGGCCGCACCAGCTCGCAGCACTCCTGGGGGCTGGCCCCGTACCCCACCGTGTCGCCGAGGCAGATGTAGCGCTCGATGTTCTCGGTCTTGTAGGCCTCGATGACGGCGTTGAGCGCCTCGAGGTTGCCGTGGACGTCGGAGAAGATGCCGAGTCTCATCGAGTTCTGCGGACGTGGCCGGACAGAGAGTTGAAGTTATCATGCCGCCGGAGCCCGCGGAAGAGGATCCCGGCGCGCGCGACGACCACCGTGGGGGAACGCACCCCGAGGACCATCAGTTGTCCATGCGCGGGCCCCGACGGGAACCACGGCCGCGGCGCCGCGCGGACGGCTCGCCGCCCGCGTCCCCCTCCTCGAGGATGTCCTCGTCGCCGAGTTCCTCCTCGGCCTGCTCCTCCTCCTCCATGACCAGCTCCGAGGCGTCCAGCTCGACCACGTCGGGGGTCACCTTCTCCTCGCCCTGGAGCGACTCGAAGAAGTGGCGGGTGAAGGACCGGACCATGGTGGTCTCGCGCGGGGCCTCGCTCCGCTCGCCGCGCACCTCGTCGTCCTGCTGCTTGATGTCGTCTGCCCGCTCGAGGGCGCGCTGGGCGCACTGCGAGGCGGACGAGTCGCGCCCCCCCGCCAGGGCCTCGACCGGTGCCTGGTGCCCGCGGGCCGCGACGTGCGCCAGCGCCACGGTGATGCGCTCGCGCCCCTCGGCGTCGGCCTCGCGGATGCGCGCTGCCAGGCTCATCACCGACGCGCGCCCGATGTCGCCGAGCGCCCGCGCGACCTCGCGCCAGATCTCGGTCGGCTCCTCGATGAGGAGCTTCACGAGCCCATCGGTCGACTCGGCGGCCTTCATCGACCCGAGGGCGAGGGCACACCCTTGCCGCAGGAAGGACTTGCGCGCCTCCAGCCCCTCGACGAACAGCGGCTCGGCCGCGGCGCCGAAGCGCACGAGCGCCGGGAGCACGCGGATCGCCTCGCTGCGCGTCATGCGCCGGACCGCGGCGAAGAGCGCCGGGAGGTGCTGCCGGTCGCCGCGACGACACAGCTCGAGCGCGGCGTCCTTGCGGCCGTCCTTCCGATCCAGCTCGCGCAGCAGCTCCGCCACGGGCCGGTCGGAGAAATCCTGGTCGGGCGGGAGCTCCGTCGGAGCCGTCCGTCCGGGGTGGGCCACCGCCGCCGTGACCACCGGCGCTGCACCCTCCGCCGCGGTCGCTGCCGGCTCCGGCGTCGGCGGGGGTGGCGGCGGGGGTGGCGGCGGCGGGGCGGCGGCCTGCGGCGCAAGCGGCCCGGGCGCGCCCAGGGCCGGCAGGCCCGGCATGGTGCGCGTGATCGGCCGGGGCGCGATGCGCGCCTGGAGCCCGTCGACGAGCTCCAAGACCCGCCGCTCCACGCTCACCTGGGCCGCGTCGCACTCGCGGACGATGGCGGCCCAGTTGTCGGTCTCGGCCTCGGGGTCGAGGTCGTTCACCCGCTGTCGCTGCAGCACCTCGCTCGCGGCCTTGAGCACCCGCGTCCACAGGTCGCGGCGGCTCTGCGCGAGCCCCTGCGCCAGGGCCAGCGTCTGCAGGCGCTGCGACAGGGCGATGCCGTGCTCGAGCGCCGCGTTGAGGACGCGGGTCCGGATGCGGCGCCACCAGGGCAGCGGGAACGACCGCTGGAGGACGAGGTAGTCCTCGTTCTCGCGGTCGGACCAGAAGTCGACCACGTTCACCGCGACGCGCGCCGCCGCCGGGCCGGGGATGAGGCTGAAGGAGTCCTCGGTGAACGCCGTCGCCTTCTTCCCCAGGCGGTCGAACGAGTCGGCGAGGTAGGTGAGCCGCGCGTCGGCGAAGGAGCGCTGGGGCGTCGGCACGGTCTTCTGGTGCTCCTCCGCCAGGCTCAGCAGGTAGCGGACGTTCTCCGCCAAGGGCGCGCGCAGCTCCCGCGACAGGGTCGGCGCACGGTCGACGCCGTAGAGGTCGAGGACCAGCCGGAACTCGCTGGCGAGGCCATCGAGCACGGCGCGATCGGACGAGCCCACGAAGTCGAGGGGGAAGCCCAGCGCGAAGCGCTCCCGGTCCTCGGGCGGACCGGCCAGCACCACGAGCGCCACGAGCGGGTAGGTCGGCAGCCGGTGGAGCTGCACCAGCACCTGCAGCTCCTCGGCGCCGGCGAAGGGCGCGGTCTCCCGCGGCGACATCGTCGCCGCCAGGTAGGGGATGCCCTGCACCACGCAGGCGAGGGTCCGCTCCCCGCTCTCGAGCCAGCGGCGCACCACGACCGGCTGGCCGCGGTCCTGGCGTCCGGTCGGCGCGGGCCCGCGCACGGTGCGGTCCAGGCCCTCCTCGCCGAAGCCCGGCAGGAGCTGCTGCGGTGATGGGGCCGGCGGCGGCGCCAGCCGCACCGGCGGCAGATCGGCGCTCGGCTCGGGCTCGTCGTCGAGCTCGGGGGGCCCGGGCTGCGGCAGCGGGGTCGGCTCCTCCTCGGCCCCCTCGGCCTCCGCGGGGGGCGCGGGCGCCACGGTCGGCATGACCAGGGTCGTGCGGCGGGGACGCGCCGACGCGGGCGACGGCTCCGCCTCCTCCGCGGCCTCGGGCTCCGCCTCGGCTTCCGGCTCCCCGGCGGCCTGGCGCCTCGAGCGCGGCGGCGGCGGCGTGGTGCGCGGCACCTTGCCGGTGTGCTCCTGCTCGGCCGCGTGATCGCGCAGACGGTCCTCGAGCGCGTCCAGCTCTCCTTCGCGGGCGCCGAGGCGGGTCTCCCGCTCGCGCAGCCGCGACTCGCGGTCGTTCAGCTCGGCGTCACGCCGCGTGGCCGCCTCCTCGCGACGGAGCAGGCTCCGCTCCCGCTTGGCCAGCTCGTCGGCGCGCGCCTCGAGGTCGTGTCGTTGCCGCCCCTGCTCGGCGCGGGCGTCGGCCACCTCGCGCTTCTGCTGGGCAAGGGCTCCTTCGCGACCGGCCACCGCCGCCTCGCGCTCGTCGAGATCGCGGCTCCGTTCCTCGAGCGCCTGCTCGCGGGCGATCGCCTCGAGCGAGGTCGTCGCCGTCGTGAGCCGTCCCTCGCTCTCGAGCCAGATCAGCAGCCCCTCGAGCCCGAACACCACCTCCGGCTGCTTCACGTAGTCGGGGACCGGGGCGCTCGGGTCCTCGGCGACGAGCCGCATCAGCTCGGCGCGCTCCCACATCTCGCGCGTGCGGCCGCTCTCGGGGAGCATGAGGGCGAAGCGCCGCTCGTCCTCGTCGTGGTAGATGACCGACACCTGCGCCTCGCCGACGTGGCCGCAGCTCGGGCAGGTCACCTGGTTGAGCGTGCCGGACCGCAGCCGCTCACCCGGCTCGGGGTCCCGGGTCGCGTTGACCACGCGGTAGACCCGCGCCGGAAAGACCGCGCCGCAGGGGCAGGAGTAGTGCAGCGACTCGAGGCGGGTCTGTCCCGCCTGGCCCGTGTAGACGCCCTTCGACCAGCTGGCGTGCGCTGGCCCGACACCGTCGTGGTTCTTTCCCATGGAGCCGTAGCCCGGAGTCGGGCCCTCCGTCGAAGGCATGGTCCTGGGGACGATATCACAGGAGGCGGCGAGCAGGGTACGGGTTAGCGGGTCCAGGGCGTGGCGAGGCGGGCGGTCCCCCCGCGTCTACGGGAACTTCAGGGGAACTTCAGGCCGAGCACCCAGGCGGCCCACTCGCGCTGGAAGCGGGCCATGTCGGCCTGGCCGAGGAGGCGAGTAAGGGTGCGGTAGCCCGTCGGATCGGACCGCTGGCCGGCGGCGAACTCCTCGTAGAACCTCCGCAGCAGGCCCCGCTCCTGGAGGTACAGGAGGAGGTAGCGGGCCTGGGCGTAGTTGGTGCCGGAGTCCTCGCGGTAGAACTGCCGCTCGGTGGTCGCGGTCAGCTTCTCGAAGGTCGGCAGCTGGCCGGCGCGAATCGCCGCCTGCAGGCCGTGGAGGCGCCAGTTGGGCAGGCCCCAGATGCGGCCGTCCTTGTCCATGCACTGCTCGTACAGCGAGCCGAGCCCCTCGTTGAGCCAGGCTGGCGCCGCCGGGAAGTTGGCGCGCACGAAGGGGTGGACGATCTCGTGCACCAGCGTGCCGCCGCCGGTGGCGATGTTCATGACGAGCGCCCGGTGCTCGGCCGAGTAGTAGCCGTACGGAGTGCCGGGACGATCACGGAAGAGCTTCCACGAGTTCCGCTCGTAGCTCTCGCGGTCCTTGAAGAGCCACACGTCGATGATCTCGTGCGGGTCGCGGCGGAAGTACTCGGCCTTGAGCTTCGCGACCGCCCAGCGCACCGTCTGCTCGGCGCGCCGCTTGACCACCGCTTCCGACTCGTCGCCGAGGACCACGAACGGCGGCGTGACCACCACGCTGAAGCCCGGGGGCTGCTTCTTCCGCAGCTCCATCACGTGCTGGGCGTAGGCGGCCGGACTGTAGTCGTTGCGGGCCCTTGGCGCGGCGATGCTCCCCTGCTCGAGGCGGATGCGGATGAGGAGGAGGGTGTCGCGCTCGTACTGGAGCGGCCAGAGCTTGAGGAACTCAGCCCGCTTCATCCGCTGGTAGGCGCCGGCGGCCGCCGCCGGCTCGTGGTACACGACCTCGTCGCGGCGCGCGTCATAGCCGAGGACGAGGCGGAAGTGCTCGCTCGACGCGGGTCGATCGTCGTAGCGCGTGCAGACGATGGAGGGGATGCCGCGGTTGAGGTCGGCGTGCAACGCCCGGAACTGCTCGTCCAGGCCAGCGCTGGCGCGCGCGGCGGGTACCTTGTACCACACGTCGCCGGTGTTGAAGCCGATGCGCCGGGCAGCGCGGACCAGCTCGGCCGCGTAGGCGCCGCGGCCGAGGCGCGGGTCCACGCCGGTCTGGTCGAACACCCAGTCCTGGTCTACCGATTTGCCCAGGCGCTTCAGGTACATGGCGAGGCAGGCCTCGCCGCAGAAGTCGGGCTTCTGGTGGACGTGCGGCACGCCGCGGATGAGCACGTCCAGGAGGCCCTCGGCGCGAGTGGCGGCGGCCCGCCCCTGCTGCGCGGCGCGGGGCGGCACGAGCCACGCGGCGAGGGCGGTGAGGCCGAGGACGGCGATCCAGGCGAGGCGTCGGCTCATGCGCGTCTCCCGTGTTCGTAGACCTGACTACGCACGGGAGGTTCCAAAAGGTTTGCGCGCGAGCCGGTAGGAGGGTGTAGGCGGAGAGCCGCGGGCGATCAGCGCCGCCGGCGGCGGCCGAGGAGCGCTGCCGCGAGGCCGACCAGGAACCACCAGGGCGAGGTCGCCTGGGCGCCGGCTCCCGCCGCGGTGCAGTCGCAGGCCAGGTAGCTCTTCACCTCCTGCGTCACGGCGCCGTCGCCCGTGGCAGCGTCCTCCTGCGCCACGGCGTCAGCGGGCGCCCCGTCGGTCTGGGCCGGGCCGTCGACGCCGGCGTCCGTCTGCACCACGCCGTCGACGCCACCATCGGACTGGCCCCCGTCCTCCTGGCCGCCGTCCAGGCAGGAGGCCGTGCCGCCGGTGCAGAGGCCGCCCTGGCAGGTCTCACCGGCGGTGCAGTCGTCGCCGTCGTCGCACACGGTGCTGTCCGCCTTGAGCGGGTCGGAGCAGCGGCCCGTGGCCACGTCGCAGACACCCGCCGAGTGGCACGTATCGAGCGCCGGACAGCTCACGACCGACGTGTGCGACCCGCAGACTCCACCTTGGCAGCTCTCCCCGCTGGTGCAGGCGTTCCCGTCGTCGCACGGCGTGCCGTCGGCCTTGGGCGCATCGACGCAGCGCGAGGTGCCAGTGTTGCAGGTCCCTTGGTCGTAGCATTGGCTTGGAGGTGGGCAGTCGGAGTCGAGCGCGCAGGGGCAGTTGTTCACCGCCGCCACGCAGACGCCCGCCTGGCAGGCATCCCCGGTGGTGCAGGCCCGGCCGTCGTCGCAGCCGGCTCCGTCGGCCTTGATCGGGTCGGTGCAGAGCCCCGCGACCGGGTCGCACCGGCCGGCCGCGTGGCACTGGTCGAGCGCGGCGCAGACCACGGTCGAGGTCGGGCTGCCGCACGAGCCGCCCTGACAGGTCTCGCCGGTGGTGCAGGCGTCACCGTCGTCGCACGGCGTGCCATTGGTCTTGAGGACGTACTCGCACTTGTGCGCCGAGTTGCAGACCACGGCGACCTGGCACTGGGTGGGCGGCGAGCAGTCGCTCGTGAGGGTGCAGGAGCAGTCCGTGGCCGCGGGCGTGCACGTGCCGGCCTGGCACGTCTCGCCGGTGGTGCAGGCCTTCTCGTCGTTGCACGGCGTGCCGTTGGGACGGATCGGGTCGGAGCACAGTCCTGTCTGGGGGTCACAGGTCCCGGCGGCGTGGCACTGGTCGAGCGGCGTGCACCCGACCACCGACGTCGGTGTCCCGCAGGCGCCGTTGGTGCACGTCTCGCCGCTGGTGCAGGCGTTCGCGTCGTCACACCCCGTGCCGTTCAACTTGGGCGGGTTGGAGCACAGGCCCGTCGCCGGGTTGCAGGTGCCGGCGGTGTGGCACGTGTCGAGCGTCACGCAGGTGATCGCCGTGCCAGCGCAGGCGCCAGCCGTGCACTGGTCGTTCTGGGTGCACTTGTTGCCGTCGTTGCACGATGTCCCGTCGGGCTTCGGCGCGCCGTCGCACTGGCCGGTCGACGGCACGCAGGTGCCGCCGAAGCGGCACTCGTCGTTGGCGCACACCTTGGGGTCGCCGCCCACGCACGCACCCAGCTGACACGTGTCGCTCTGCGTGCACAGGTCGCCGTCGTTGCACGGCGTCCCGTCGGTCTTGTTCGCGTAGGTGCAACTTCCGGTGCCGGGGTCGCAGACGCCGGCCTCGTGGCACTGATCGGGCGCCGCGCAGGTCTTCGGGTTCCCCCCCGTGCACACGCCCGCCTGGCACGTGTCGGTCTGCGTGCACGCGTCACCGTCGTTGCACGTGGTGCCGTTGGGCTTCACCGGGTAGGTGCACTTGAAGTCGCCGCCGCAGGTCCCGTTATCGTGGCACTGATCGAGCGCGAGGCAGTCCCCGTTGGTCGTGCACCCGCAGTTGTTCACCGCAGGCACGCACGCGCCCGCCTGGCACGTGTCGTTGTCGGTGCAGGGCTTGCCGTCGTCGCAGCCGGTGCCGTTCGGCTTGATCGGGTTCGAGCAGTTGCCGGTGGCCGGGTCGCAGGTGCCGATTTCGTGGCACTGATCGAGCGCCGTGCAGGTCACCGTCGAGGTGGGGGAGCCGCACACGCCCGCCTGGCAGGACTCGCCGGTCGTGCAGTTGCTGTTGTCGTTGCACCCCGTGCCGTCGGGCTTGGCCGGGTTGGAGCACTGGCCGCTCCCGGTGTCGCAGGTGCCCACCTCGTGGCACTGGTCGAGCGCCGTGCAGGTCACCGGGTTCCCGCCGGTGCAGGTCCCGCCCTGACAGGTGTCGGTCCGGGTGCAGGCGTTGCCGTCGTCGCAGCCCGTGCCGTTCGGCTGAGTCGGGTCATCGCACACGCCGGTGCCCGGATTGCACGTGCCGGCCCGGTGACACTGGTCGAACGCCGTGCACACCACGGGCGTGCCGGGCACGCAGGCCCCGGCGACACAGCGGTCGACCTGGGTGCAGAGGCTCCCGTCGGTGCACTCGGTGCCGTCCGGCTTGGCCGGGTCCGTGCAGGTGCCGCTCGGCTCCTGGCAGGTCCCGACGTCGTGGCACTGGTCGAGCGCGCTGCAGGTCTTCCAGTTCCCGCCGGCGCAGGTGCCCCCCTGGCACGTGTCGGTCTGGCTGCAGGCCTTGCCGTCGTTGCACCCGGTGCCGTCGGGCTTGATGGGGTTGGAGCACACACCGGTGGCCGGGTTGCAGGTGCCGATGTTGTGGCACTGGTCGAGCGCCGTGCAGACCACCGGGCTCCCGCCCACGCAGGTGCCGGCGCCGTCGCACTGGTCCACCTGGGTGCAGAGGCTGCCGTCGTTGCACGCCGTGCCGCCGGGCGCGGACGGCCAGGTGCACTCGCCCGTCCCGGTGTTGCAGGTCCCCTGCAGCTCGCAGGCGTGGCGGGGCGTGCAGTCCCCGTTGGAAGTGCAGGCGCAGTTGTCGACGCCCGCGATGCAGACCCCGGCGCCGTTGCAGTGGTCGCCGGTGGTGCAGGAGCGGCCGTCGTCGCAGGTCTCGCTGGCCGGCTTGAACGGGTTGCTGCACTCGCCGGTGACGGAGTTGCACGTGCCCGCGTAGTAGCACTGCCCCAGGGCCTCGCAGATGACCCAGTTCCCCCCGGTGCACACGCCGCCCTGGCACGTGTCCGTCACGCTGCAGGCGTTGCCGTCGTTGCAGCCCGTACCATCGGGCTGGTGAGGCTCCGAGCAGACGCCGGTGTAGGGGTCGCAGACTCCCTGAGTGTGGCACTCGTCGATCGCGGGGCAGGTCTTGCCCGCGCACAGGTCGGTGTAGTTGAGGTAGAAGTAGTCCACGTCGCGCTCCAGCACGTCGAGGAGCACGGTCGCGGTGGTGGTGCCGTCGAGCAGGAGCCGGGTCCAGAGGTACCGGGTGCCGTCCACGTCCGGGTAGACGTAGGTGATCTTGGGCACGTCGCCCCATACCTGCAACGGGCGGAACACGGTGTCGTCGTCGGCCGCGCGGTACTGGAGGTACACGCCCCCGGGGTTGCTGTTCCCGTTCCAGTAGAAGTACTTCCACCGGGCCACCACGCCGAAATCGGTCAGACGGGAGTACTCGGCGACCTGGGCCGGCGTGTTGAGGACCGCCATCGCGGTCGAGCCGTAGGTGGCGGCCCCCTTGGCGCCGCCGCTGACGTAGACCCGCCCGCGCTCGACGGCCACGCCCGGGGTGAAGACTCCGTTGAACAGGGGGGCCGTGCTCGTCCAGGCGCCGAGCTGGCTGCTCGGCAACACCGGCGCGGTCCACACCTGCTCGAGGCCGTCGTAGCCGCCGATCACGTGGAGGAAACCGTTCACGGCGACGAGGCCGTGCTGCTTCAGGAGCACGGGCAGGGGCATGGCCTGGGTCCAGGCGCCGAGCGACCCGACGACGTTCATGGGCGCGGTGTAGACGGTGGGCTGCCCCGTTCCGCTGCCGGTGTCTCCGCCGACGACGTGGAGGTAGCCGTTGTAGGCCGCGGCGGCGTGGAGGTAGCGCGCCTGGGGGAGCCCGGTGGCCGCGGTCCAGGCGGTGATCGACCCGTCGGCGGCGGGCTGCGCGTACCAGACCTCGTTCGTCTGTCCCGACGCGAGGTTGGTCCCGCCGATGGCGTAGAGGTACTTCCCCTGCCCCGCCGTGAGCGTGAGCCCGTACCGGCCGGACGGGAGGGAGGTGCTCGTCTGCCAGGTGTTGATCGAGCCGTCCGCGTTGAAGGTGGTGTGGTACACGACGCTCGAGTAGGTGCCGATCGACCCGCTCCCGCCGGCGACCCAGAGGCGGCCGTTCAGCACCGCCACCCCGGCGCCCACGCGGGGAGCGGGCAGCGCCGGCGTGATCAGCCCCCAGGTCCCGGCGGCCCCGGTCGTCGGGTCGAGCACCGAGCGGTAGATGCTGCTCGTGTAGTCGCTGCCCGAGGATCCGCCGATGGCGTACAGGAAGCCGTCGTGCGCCACGAAGCCGTGCCCCCGCCGGGCCACCGGGAGCGACGCGGTATTGGCCCACGGGGCGACCGTGCCGTTCGAGTT
>JACRCY010000170.1 GCA_016218785.1 Deltaproteobacteria bacterium | reverse complement strand
CGCGGGCCGGGCTCGGCGGCGCGTACGGCGGCGCGTACGATGCTCCTCCGGGGTACGGCGCCGGCGGCTACGGCGCCGGCGGCTACGGCCCTGCGGCCGGCTACGGCGCCCCGGCCGGCTACGGCCCTGCGGCCGGCTACGACGGCGCGGCCATCCACGCGCCCGCCTACGCCGCCCCGCCGCCGCAGCGCTCGGGCGCGGCCAGCACCATCGGCATCCTCGGCATCATCTTCGGCGTGCTCATCGCCCTGGGCGGCGGCCTGCAGGTCGGCTGCCGCGCCCTCATCCAGAACCTGCAGGCACCAGCCGCGCGCACCGCGCACAACATGCGCCTGCTGCAGCTCGAGATGGGCATCTGGGGGGTGATGACCCTCTTGTCGATCGCGTTGATCATCGTGGGTGTGGGGGTCTGGCGTCACCGCGAGACCGCGCGCAAGGCCATGCTCATCTGGGCGGCGCTCGCGCTCGCCGTCATCGCCGGCCGGATGGCGGTGCAGGGCTTCGTGATGCAGCCGCGTGCCGCCAAGTACCAGCAGGAGCTGCTGGAGCAACAGGGGCAGAAGCCCGGGCCCGAGACCGAGCAGATCCTCCGCATGGGACGCGCCTGGGCCGTGTTCGGCGACCTCATCATCTGGGCGCCGTATCCCGTCGTGTCGCTCCTGCTGCTCACGCGGCGCAGCGTCCGCGACCGCTGCAACTGAGCGCGCCGTCCGTGCCGCTGCTCCTCGAGGTGCCTGCCGACGCCGCCGGCACGCGGCTCGACCGCTTCCTGGCGCTCCGCCTCGCCGGCACCACGCGGGCCCGTTGCCGGCGCCTGATCACCGACGGCGAGGTCCGCGTCAACGGGCGCCGGGCCTCCAAGGGTCTCCTCCTCCACGCCGGCGACCACGTCGAGGTCAGCGGCACGGTGCCGACCGATGCGGCGCTGCACCCCGCGCCCGAGCCCGACCAGCCGCTCACCGTGCTGCACGCCGACGAGCACCTCGTGGTGGTGGTCAAGCCGGCGGGGATCCGCACGCAGCCGCTCCGCGCCGGCGAGCCCGGCACCATCGCCTCGGCGCTGGTGGCCCGGTTCCCCGAGTGCACCGAGGCGGCCCCCGATCCGCGCGACGCCGGCCTGGCCCAGCGCCTCGATCAGGACACCAGCGGCATCCTCCTCGCCGCCCGCACGCGGGCCACCTGGGACCGCCTGCGCGCGGCGTTCCGGGCGGGGGAGGTGGAGAAGGTCTACCTGGCGTTGGTGGCCGGGGTGCCACCCGGACCGCTCGTGGTCGACGCCGCCATCGCGCCGTACCCCGGCGACCGGCGCCGCGTGGTGGCGTCGACCCATCCGTACGCCGCCCCGCGGCCCGGCGCGCTGCCGGCTCGCACCGAGGTGCCCGGTGCGCTCCCGGCCCGCACCGAGGTAGAAGTCGTGCAGCCACTCGCCGGTGCCGCCCTCGTGCGCGCCCGCACCCACACCGGCCGGCGCCACCAGATCCGCGCCCACCTGGCCGCCGCCGGCTACCCGCTCCTCGGTGACCTGCTCTACGGTGGCGAGGTCACGGGCCTCCCCGCGACGTCGACCGCCCACTACTACCTGCACGCAGCCCGGGTGACCCTGCCCCACCCGGCCGACGGGGCGCGCGTGAGCTACGAGGCGCCCCTGCCCGACGACTTCGCGCGGGCCGTCGCGGCGCTGACGCGGTAGTGCCGCACCCCCGCCCGGCCCCCTCGTTGGTGACCATTCCTCCGCGTGGTACATTACTGCCGCGAGGTGGCACCGGCGCGTGGCTGTGCGCGCGTGCCCGGCGTCGCCCCCGCCCGGAGGAGGGCATGGCGGCTCGAGCGGTGACCATCCTGGCATTCGGCCTTGGGCTCTGGCTGGCGGCGTGCGGCGGGACCACCACGGTGACACCCGACGACGGCGGCGACGCCAGCGCGCCACGCGACACGGCGACCGACCGCGGCGGGGAGGACGGCCCCGGCGACGGCCCGCTCCCCGACGGGGGAGGCGACGCCGGCCCGACGCCCTTGCCGCGCTTCCTCAGCGAGACCGGCGGGGGCGCCCGCCTCCTCTCCACCAACTACCGCCTCGAGCTCTTCGTCGCCCCGAGCCGCGCCCCCGGCTCCACCCGGAGCCCCGGCTACCAGCTCAAGCTCGGCCCGGGGGCGCTGCGCAACGCCCGGTGACCCAGTGCCACGCCGCAGTCTGAGGAGAAGAACGTGATGAGGACCCGCGTATCCTGGATCTGTGCCCTGGTTTCCCTCGCGATCTGGTCGGCGGCCCACGCCGCCGCGCCGCCGTTGCTCCCGCTGCAGGGAGTGCTCACCGACGCCGACGGCGTGCCGCTCGCCGCGGCGGTGTCGGTCCGCTTCTCCCTGCACACGGCGGAGACGGGCGGCACGGAGGTGTGGTACGAGACCCAGACCATCACGCCCGTCGACGGGCTCTTCGCGGCCTACCTCGGCCAGGGGACCGGCTCCGCCATGACGCTCGCGACCTTTCGCGACGAAGGGGAGCTGTGGCTCGAGGTGAAGGTGGGTGCCGACGAGCCCATGGCCCGGGTCCGCCTCGCCAGCGTGGCCTACGCCGGCTTCGCCGAGTACTGCGGCAACGTGCCGCCGCACTCGCACCAGGCCGCGGAGCTGCCGGCGGGCGTGGTCATCGGCGCGCAGAGCTGCGGCGGGTCGGACAAGGTGCGCGGCGTCGCGTCGACGGGCGCCCTGGTGTGCGCCCCCGACCTCGGCACCGGGGCCGATACCCTGGGCCAGCTGAACTGCAACACCGGCGAGACCGTGAAGTGGAACGGCTCGGTGTGGGCCTGCGCCGTCGACAACAACTCCGACTCCATCACTGCGGTCAACGCCGGCAGCGGGCTCAGCGGCAGCACCGTCGGCACCGTCGCCACCCTGAGCCTCTCGTCGGCGTGCAGCGGCACCGAGGTGCTGCGGTACGGCGGGTCCTCGTGGCAGTGCTCCCCGGCGGTCCAGGCCCTCACCGCGCCGGCCGCCGGCGGCCTCGCCTTCACGACCACCGGCGCCACCTACAACCTCACGCTCAAGGGCGGCTGCGGCAACGGCCAGGTGCTCAAGTACAACACGGGGACCTCGTCCTGGGACTGTGCCGCCGACAGCAACTCCGGTGGCGACATCACCGACGTGCTCGTCGCCGGCAACGGCGGGCTGGCCGTCACCAGCCCGGCCGGCCCGCAGCCCACCCTCAGCCTGATGCCGTGCCAGGTCACCGGCCACGTGCTCAAGTACACCGTGGGCGTCGGCTGGGACTGCGCGGCGGACGACAACGCCGGCGGCGACATCACCGCCGTCAACACCCCCGGAGGGGGAGGCATCATCGGCGGCGCCACCACCGGCGCCGCGAACCTGACCCTGATGAACTGCGCCGCGAGCCAGTCGCTGCGCTCCGCCGGCGCGACCTGGGGCTGCGTCGACGACATCACCGCCGTCAACACGCCCGCGACGGGCGGCCTCACCGGCGGCGGCAGCTGGGGCACGCTGAACGTGGGGCTCAAGACCTGCGCCAGCGGCCAGGTGCTCAAGAGCGTCGGCACCGGCTGGGACTGCGGCGGGGACAACAACTCCGGGGGCACGGTCACGTCCGTGGCCACGGGCGCGGGCCTCACCGGCGGGCCCATCACCATCACCGGCACCATCTCCATCCCCAACGCCGGCGTGACCAACGCCATGCTCGCCGACTCGACGGTCACGGTGAGCCCCGGCACCGGCCTCTCCGGCGGCGGCGCGGTGGCCCTGGGCGGCACCACCACCCTCTCGCTCGCCACGCCGGTCACCGTCGCGAATGGCGGCACCGGCGCGGGCACCGCGGCGAACGCGCGCACCAACCTCGGGGCCGCGGCGAGCGGGGTCAACGGCGACATCACGGCGCTCAGCGGCCTCACCCAGCAGGCGGCGATCCGGGTCGGCCCGTTCGGCGCGGCGGCGGGCAACACGGGCGAGATCCGGCTCCTGGAGCTGGCGGCGAACGGCGGGCAGTACGTGGGCTTCAAGGCGCCCGATGCGATCGCCGCCAACGTCATCTGGACGCTCCCGGCCGTGGACGGGACCTCGGGTCAGGTGCTGGGCACCGACGGCACCGGGCACCTCGCGTGGAGCTCGCCGACGGGCGGCACGGTCACGTCGGTGACCGCGGGCGCGGGCCTGACCGGCGGCAGCATCACCACCAGCGGCACGATCGCCATCGGCGCCGGGGGGGTGACCAACGCCATGCTCGCCAACTCGGGCCTCACCATCGACACGGCCGTGGGCTCGGGCCTCGCGGGCGGCGGGGCCGTGGCCCTGGGCGGCTCGCTCAACCTCTCCATCCCCGCGGCCGGCGTGACCAACGCCATGCTCGCCAGCTCGGGCCTCACCATCAACACGGCCGCGGGCTCGGGCCTCGCCGGCGGCGGGGCCGTGGCCCTGGGCGGCTCGCTCAACCTCTCCATCCCCGCGGCCGGCGTGACCAACGCCATGCTGGCCAGCTCCTCGGTGGGGGTCAACCCGGGCGGCGGCCTCACCGGCGGCGGCGCGGTGGCGCTGGGCGGCACCACGACCCTCGGCGTGGACTTCGCCGGCTCCGGGTCGGCCACGACCGTGGCCCACTCGGACCACAACCACACCGGCACCTTCTGGGCCGTGAGCGGCAACGCCAGCACGGTGCCCGGCACCGACTACCTGGGGACCAGCGACAACCAGCCCCTCGAGCTGCGGGTCAACGGCGCGCGCGCGCTGCTGGTGACCCCGGCGACCACGCCCAACCTCGTCGGCGGCCACCCCGACAACGCGGTCGGCGGGAGCGTGGTCGGCGCCGTCATCGGCGGCGGGGGCGCGACCGGCGCGGCGAACTCCGTGCTCGGCAGCTTCGGGACCGTCAGCGGCGGCTACGACAACACGGCGGGCACCGGCCAGTTCGCGACCGTACCCGGCGGGGCGGGCAACGTGGCGGCGGGCGCCTACAGCTTCGCCGCCGGACGAATGGCCGACGCCTCCTTCGATGGCTGCTTCGTGTGGGCCGACTCCACGAACGCGTCCCAGGCGTGCGAGCGCGCCAACCAGTTCCTTACCCGTGCCTACGGCGGCGCCAAGTTCGCCGTCAGCGCGACGGACTGGGTCGACCTCCGCGTCAACGGCAGCGACCTCATCGCCACCTCGGCGGGCGCGACCCTCACCGGCGGAACCTGGACCAACGGCTCCGACCGCGACCGCAAGGAGGGACTCCGGGAGGTCGATCCGCGCGACGTGCTCACGCGCGTGGCCGCCCTGCCGGTGACCACGTGGCGCTACCGGGGCGAGGGCGCGGAGGTGCGCCACATGGGCCCGATGGCGCAGGACTTCCATGCGGCCTTCGGCCTGGGTCGCGACGAGCGCACCATCCCGACGGTGGACGCCGACGGGGTGGCGCTGGCCGCCATCCAGGGACTGCACCAGGTGGACGGCGAGCTGCGCGCCGAGAACGAGACCCTGCGCGCGCGGGTCCGCGGCCTGGAGCAGCGCGTGGCGCAGCTCGGCAGCCTGGAGCAGCGCGTCGCGCAGCTCGAGCAGGCCCGCCCCGCCCGCGCCGGTATGCGCGACCTCGGCTGGGGCGGCCTCGGCCTGCTGGTGGTCGGGGGCCTGGTCGTGGCCCGCCGGCGCCGGAGTCACTGACGCACGCCACAAGGAGATGACCATGACGCTCGCCACCCAGCGCTCTCCCCGCCACCGCGCGCCACGGCGCGGCCTCGCGATCGCCGCGCTGGTCGCCGCCCTCCTGCTGCCGGCGCTGGCCCTAGCCCAGGGCAAGCCGACGGGGCCCAAGGCGCCGCCCACGGTCGCCCTCCTCTACTTCGAGTACACCGGCAAGAGCGCCGACCTCGAGCAGCTGCGGAAGGGCTGGGCACGCATGCTGATCTCGGACCTGTCGGCCAACCCGGCCTTCCAGATCGTCGAGCGGGACCGCCTCGAGGAAGTGCTCGCCGAGCTGAAGCTGGGCCAGTCGAAGCGCGTCGACGCCGCCACGGCCGCGAAGGTCGGCAAGCTCCTCGGCGCGCGCTACCTGGTGCTGGGGGGGTACTTCGACCTCAAGGACGCGCTCCGGGTCGACGCCCGCATCGTCGACGTAGAGACCAGCAAGGTGCTGAAATCGATCGGGGCGCAGCGCAAGAGCGACGAGTTCCTCGAGCTGGAGCAGAAGCTGGCCGGCGACCTCGCGGAGGCGCTTGCCACCATCGCGAGCGGGGCGCCCGCCCCGCCGCCCGCCGCAAAGCCGCCGGTCGCCCCCAAGCCGGCCAAGGCGCGCCCGGCACCGCCCAAGCGACTCAAGGCCGCGGTGGCCGTGCGCTACGGCAAGGCGCTCGACGCCAAGGATCGGGGGAACAAGAAGCTCGCGCGCGCCGAGCTGAAGAAGGTGGTCCAGGCGCAGCCGGACTTCGAGCTCGCCGCCGCCGACCTGGCGGACCTGGCGAAGTAGCGCCCTACGGCCCGGCCCCCGGGCGCGCCGCGCCACCGTCGTCCTGGCACCGCGCGGCGGCGTTGCGGTTGCCCAGCGCCTTGGCGCGGCAGAAGGCCGCCTGCGCCTCGTCGTGCCGCTGCTCCCGGCTGTAGGCCTCCCCGAGGAGCAGGTGCGCCGCGGAGTTGCCCGGTGCCAGGCGGACAGAGGCCTCGAGATCGGGGAGCGCCCTGGCCGCGGCCCCGTCCAGCAGCAGCGCCTGGCCCCGCACCAGGAGGGCGTCGGGATGGCCGGGAGCCTCCTTCACGACGACGTCGAGGTCGTGGAGGGCCTCCTGGACGCGCTTCTGCCGCAGCAGCACCAGGGCCCGGTTCACGCGGGGCGTGACGTAGCCGCGGTCGAGGGCCACCGCGCGCTCGTAGTGGCCGAGCGCCTCCTGGTCGCGACCGGAGACGAACCCGGCGGTGCCCGACAGGTTGTGCGCGGCCGCGAAGTCGGGACAGGCCTCCAGCGCCTTCTTGGCGACCTCCTCGACGGAGGCGGCCTCGCGACCCGCGAACAGGAGCGCCCGGCCCAGCAGGTACCAGTACTCCGCGGCCGAGCCTGCCGACTCCCGGGCCGCCTCGAGGCGCGTCACCGCCTCGAGATCCTGCGGGCGCCCGCTGCGCGGGGCACCGCCGGCCAATCGGCCGGCGGCCTCGGCCAGGGCCTCGAGCGTCGCGCGGTTCTTGGTGCGACAGGCGGCCGGCGCGCGCGGCTCGTGCGCCGCCAGGAGCGCCACCTCGAAGAGCTGCCGCTGCCCGGCCGCCGCCGCGGCGTCCGCCGCCCGCCCGCGGGCCGAGAGGAGCCACCAGGCCCCGCCGCCCGCGGCGAGCACGCCGGCCACCACCGCCACCGCGACCACGGCACGCCGTCCGCTCGGTGACGGAGCCCCGCCCTCACCGGGGGGGAGCGGCACCTCGCCGCCACCGGGGACCAGCGCCGCCGCT
>JACRCY010000165.1 GCA_016218785.1 Deltaproteobacteria bacterium | reverse complement strand
TCCTCGATCTGGATCTTGAGCTTGAGCGCGGCGATGTGGTTGCGGGCCTCGTCGGCGAGCGGGCCGTCGGGCGCGCGTTCGAGGTCGCGGCCGTACGCCTCGATGGCCTTGGGCTTGTCCCCCTTCATGCGGAGCGCCTGGCCGATGTTGAACTGCAGCTCCGGCAGCGGGACGAGCGCGTAGGCCGCCAGGTACTCGCGGACGGCGTCGTCCCAGGCGCCGGCGTCGTAGTACGCCTTGCCCGCCTGGAAGTGGGCCTGGGCCGCACGCTTCTGCTGCGCGGTCGGCGGCTTCTGCCCCCACGCGGACGTGACGGCGAGCAGCGTGACGACGAGCCCTGCGGAGAGCGTGCGGCCCATGAGGTCCCCTCTTGCATGGAGTCTGATCGAGCCGACCTCGCCACCCCCTCCCTGGTCACCCCGGCTCGACCTGCGGTCATGATACACGAGAGCGGCGCCGGCTGGCAGACGGAGACGACACCGAGCCCAGCGCCGAGGGCGCGGTCCACGTTGCCACCCCGGGCGGTATCTGTTACACGTTTGCGGCGATGTCCGCGTCCGCGAGCGACGGCCGAGAGCCCGCCATGACGGGGAGCCGCACGGCCACCCTCGGCCGGTGGGCCCTGCTCCTCGTCGCGCTCGCGGGCTTCTGCGGCCACGCGCTGCTCTTCAACTTCCTCACCGACGACGCCTACATCTCCTTCCGCTACGCGCGCAACCTGGCCGAGCACGGGCAGCTGGTCTTCAACCTGGGCGAGCGCGTCGAGGGGTACACCAACTTCCTGTGGACCGTCACGCTCGCCGGACTGCTGAAGCTCCGCCTGCAGCCCGAGGTGACCTCCCGGGTGCTCGGCGTGCTGCTCGGCGCGCTCGGCCTGCTGCTGACGCTGCGCCTCGGCCGGACGCTCAACGGGGAGCGCGCCTCGCCGTGGGACGCGGTGGCGCCGCTGCTCCTCTGCGCGACCGGTGCCTTCGCCGCCTGGTCCATGGGCGGGCTCGAGACGCAGCTGTTCACCGTCTTCCTGCTCGCCGGCACGTGGTTCTACCTCCGCGACCTCCTCGCCGACCCGGCGGTACCCGCCCCGCCCACCGCGCTGCTGCCGTCGGGGCTGTGCTTCGGCTTCGCCGCGCTCACCCGCCCCGAGGGGGTCTTCGTCTTCGCGCTGACGGTGCTGCACCGCGTGCTCCACAGCCTGCTCGCCGAGCGCCGCCTGCGGCCGCGCCGGTGCGAGGGCGCGTGGCTCGGGATCTTCGTGCTCGTCGTCGGCGCCCACTTCCTGTGGCGCTGGCACTACTACGGCTGGATCTTGCCCAACACCTACTACATCAAGTCGGCGAGCGGCCCGGCCACCATCGACCGCGGCCTCTACTACGTGTGGAGCCTCACCCGCGACTACTGCCTCTACCTCCTGCCCCCCCTCTGCCTGCTCGGCTGGCCCGGCCGCGCGGCGCGCGGCCACCGCGTGCTGCTCGGCTACGCGACCCTGGTGCTCCTCCCCTTCCTCGTCTACGTCGTCAGGGTCGGCGGGGATTTCATGGGCCTGTACCGGTTCATGGTGCCGCTCATGCCCCTGTGCGCCCTGCTCGCCCAGGAGTCGTTGCGTCAGGCCGCCACCCGGGCCGCCCCCCACGTCGGCCGCGTGGTCCCGGTGGTCGCGGTCGCGGCCGTGGTCCTCCTCCACGCCGCGTCCGCGCTCGACGTGAGCGTGCGCCAGGTGCGCGCCACCGGCGCCGACCGTGGCATCGACTCGATCGGTTACCTCAAGAAGTTCGCCGCCGATCGGGCGCTGGTCGGCAGGTGGCTCGGCAGCGTGGTGCAGCAGGACGACGTCCTGACGGTGGGCGGCGCCGGGGCCCAGCCCTACTACGCCGGGATCCCCACCCTCGACGCCTTCGGCCTGACGAACGCGTACGTCGCGCACGTTCTCCCGTCGGCCTCGGACCGGCCCGGCCACCAGAAGTTCGCCTGCAACGAGTTCGTGGTGGAGAACCGGCCCTGCCCCGGCACGCGCAAGGGCAGCGCTCCGCCGCCGCCGCGGCCGCGCCCCACCATCCTCTGCCACACCTACCGCCTCGGCGAGTACGGCCCGTTCCACCCGCCGCCGGGCGACGCCGCCTACTGGCGCAACCTCGGCTACGAGTGGGTCAGCGCCCGGATCCCGGGCCTCGACCCGCCCTACTACAGCTTCCTCAAACGGCGCGACCGGGCGCTCGGCCCCTTCCCGGCCCACGGCGCCGGCGGCGCCGCGCCGGGCGGGACCGCGGACGGCGCCGCGCGCGACCCGTAGCCATGCCGCCGCCCGTCTGTGGTATCTTCGGGGCCCGGCCCGAGATGCCGGTCCCCCAAAGGAGTCTCCATGCGTCGCCTCGCCTCGTGCTTCCTCGCCGCGCTCGCGGGCCTCGCGCTCGCCACCTGCAGCCCGGACACTCCGACGGCGCGTTTCGAATGCGCCTGCACCGCCGTCAACCTGGCGAGCGACAACACGCGGAGCTACGTGCTGTGCGAGTCCGACGGCTCCCAGGTCCGCGGCGACGCCGAGGCGCAGTGCGAGCTCGACTTCGGTACCGACGCCGGCTGCGAGTGCACCTGCGACCGCAACGGCGACTGCTGACCCCGCTCCGTCCCGCCGCCGCTACTTCGCCACCGCCGTCGCCCCCGTCCTCGTCAGGATGAGGGTCTGGCGCGCCTGCACGTTGTCGCTCTGGCGCGCGAACACCGTCACCTGGTTCACCCCCGGCAGCAGCGGGATGTCGGCCTCGAAGCGCATGCGCTTCGGGTCGGGGCCGTTGCGGTTGGAGCGATAGGCGACCTTGCGGAACTCGACCTTGGCGCCGCGGTTGGCGATGAAGACGAACATGTCGGCGACCTTCTCGTCGTCGCGCGCCTCGCCGCGCAGGTGGTAGACCGGCGCCGTGGTCTCGAGCGCCCCGACCTCGAGCGAGATGCGCGGGGGCGTGACCTGCAGGGCCGTCGCGTACAGGGTGCCGAGGAGCGGCAGGGCCGCAGGATCCCCGGGCTGCAGGGCGCTCTGCAGGACGAAGCCGGGCCGCCCCGGCTCCAGCTCGACGCGCGCGAAGTCCCCGAAGCGGCCAGTCTGGCGGAACGTCGCGCCGGCGCGCGCGCGGCCGAGGAGGGGCGCCTTGGGCGAGGCGCCGCTGCGCACCTCGGCGCTGGCGGTGGCGACGCGCACCGTGCCCTGCGTCCGGGCATCCGCCTGCGCCTCGGTCTGCAGCGGGAACTTGATCTTGTCCTGCACCATCTCGCGCAGCACGCGGTCGTAGACGCCGAGGGTGATCTGCACCTGCGGCCCCTTGAAGTCGCGCCGCACCTCGAAGCTGAACTCGACCTGCCGCGACTCGCCGGGCTGGAGGTGGTTGAGGTCGAAGCGCCCCTTGCCGATGAGGAGCCCGTCGCCCGAGTCGTTCTTGAGCGTGGCCTGGGTCTTGTACGAGCGCCCCTGCCCCAGGTTCTTGACCGTCACCAGGAGGCGGATCTTCTCCCCCGGCTCGATGAGGCCGTTGCCGTTGCCGCCGTCCGTGTCGAGCACCTGGTAGCCGTAGGCGAAGAGCGGCCGCGGGAGGCCCTGGATCTTCACCGCCGCCGGGGCGGGGG
This sequence comes from Deltaproteobacteria bacterium, assembly GCA_016218785.1. GTDB lineage: Bacteria > Myxococcota_A > Polyangia > JACRCY01 > JACRCY01 > JACRCY01. The sequence goes on along the minus strand of JACRCY010000165.1, from coordinate 3,822 downwards.
CCGCCGTGGCGCCGTGCTCCTCCTGCACGGCGAGCTTGAGGGGATCGACGCGGGTGTAGGCGTCGCGGGGCACCTTGACGAGGAGGTCGAAGCTGCGGCTGTCGCCCGGTCGGATCCACCCGAATGGCAGCTCCCGCTCCTTGAACAGGACGTCGTCGCTCTGCAGCTTGCCGGTCACCTGGCTGGCGGTGCCGGGGCCGAGGTTCCTGACCGTGCCCCGCAGCCGGATCAGGTCGCCGGCCTTGACCTGGTTCTGCGGCCGATCGGTCTGCAGGCTCACCTGGAGCTGCGGCTTGCGCTCCGCCGCGCCCGACGAGGACCAGTCGATCCCCAGCTTGCGGAGCGCCTGCGCGACCTTGATCTGCTCCTCGGCGCGCCGTCGGTCGAAGAAGCTCCGGGCGTGCGCCAGGATGTCACGCCGCCGGTTCGACTGCGCCTGCGCCACCAGGTCGCGGGCGAGCTGGATGTCGAAGTCCTCGACGAACTTGTCGTCCTCGGGCGGGGCCGGCTCGTCGTCCTCGCCGTCGTCCTCCTCCTCGCGGTCCTCGCAGGCCTTCCGGTCCTTCCCCTTCAGGTCCTTGGGCGGATCGTAGTAGCGCACCGTCTCCAGCGGCTGCTCGGTCTGCTTGACCCCTTTCCCCTGGAGGTGCTGGTCGAGGTCGGACTCGCGCATGCCGTGGGAGGTGCGGGCGAGCCACACCGCGTCGCACCAGGTCTTGAGCTGCGCCGGCACCCGCACCGGCATGGTGCGGATGTCGGGCTGGATGCCGACCGACTGGATCGAGACGTCGCCCGGCGTGAGGTACTGGGCGATGGTGAGCTTCAGCGCCGAGTTGTCGTCGTTGTCGTAGAGGACCTGCACCGAGCCCTTGCCGAAGGTCGGCGCGCCGATGACCACGGCGCGGTCGAGGTTCTTGAGCGCGCCGGCCACGATCTCCGAGGCGCTGGCCGAGCCGCCGTTGACCAGCACCGCCATGGGGAGGGCGGGCTCCACGCTGTTGCCCGTGGCGCGCTTCTCGTCGCGCTGCTTGCCGGCGTAGCCGACGGTGGTGACCAGCGTGCCGTTCTCGACGAAGAGATCGGCCACCTTGACCGACTGGTCGAGGAGGCCGCCCGGGTTGTAGCGCAGGTCCAGGACCAGCCCCTTGACGTTCTTGTGGCGGAGGTCGTTGATGGCCCGGCGGATGTCGTCGGTCGAGTTCCCCTGGAACGCCTTCAGCTTGATGTAGCCCACCGGCCCGTGCGGCGAGCTCAGCACGCGGTGCTCGACGCTCTGCACCTGGATGACGTCGCGCGTGAGCACGTGGCGGCGCGGCTCCCGCCAGCCGTCGCGCTCGGTGAAGACCGTCACCTTAGTGCCGGGCTCGCCGCGCAGGCGGTTGACCGCCTCGGTCAGCGTCATGTTGGCGGTCGACTCCTCGCCGATGCGCACGATGCGGTCGCCGGCCTTGAAGCCCGCGTCCCACGCCGGCGTCCCCTTCATCGGCTGGATGATGGTGAGCCGGTCCTTGCGGATCGCCAGCACCATGCCGAGGCCCCCGAACGAGCCCTTCGTCTGGATGCGCATCTCGGCGTAGGACTCGGGGTCGAGCAGCAGCGAGTGGGGATCCAGCGTCTGCAACATGCCGTTGATGGCGCTGTACTCGATCTCGCGGACCTCGGAGGTCGAGTGGAGGTTGGCTTGGATGAAGCGGAAGATCTCGCGCAGCTTGGCCGACAACGCCCACGGGCTGTCGACGTGCGCCAGGTTGAAGGTGCGGCTGTGCACGTCGACGCGCACCGTCACCTGATCACGGTCGAGGTGCGGCTCCACCAGGACCTCGGCCACGTTCTTCTGGACGTTGTCGAGGGCCTTCAAGAGCATCTGCTTGGGATCGATGCGCGTCGGATCGACATAGTTGTCCTTGATCCGGACGAGCGTCATGTTGAGAATGCGCAGCGCCGAGAGATCGTACGACCGCCCCGCCGGATCGTTGGCGGCCAGCGCCGCGCGGTCGGGCCCGGCGAAGAGGGTGCCCGTCGGGCCGCGCCGGACGATCGTCAAGCCGAGGGCGGCCGCGAGCGCCACCAGCACCAGCAGCGCCTTGGCGTAGCGGCCGAGACCGCGCCCGCCTTCTGTTCCGCGACCGAAGTAGTCCATGCTCACAGTGACCTTAGACGCCCACTCGGGGCGGAGGGTTCTATGGAAAGTATAGGTGCCGCCTGGAGATGAGTCCAGGCGCAGGGTTGGCGCGGCGAATCAGCGTCCGGGCGGGTAGCCGCCCCCCTGGCCGACCGGCGGCCAGCTGCCGGGTGGCGGCGCCGGTGGATACTGGCCCGGCTGGGCCTGGTACTGCCCGCTCGCCGGGGGGTACTGCGCCGGGGCCTGCGGGTACTGTCCGGAGGGCGCGCCGTACGGGTTCGGCGCCGCGCCCGGATACTGCGCTCCGGGCGGCGGGTAGGCCGCCGGCGTGGGGGGGTACGGATCGGGCATCGCGGCCTGCGGCGGCGTCACCACCACGGCCGCGCGGCGCGAGCGGCGGCCGCGCCGGAACGCGACGATCAGCCACCCGGCGCCGCCGATGATGAAGATGGCCGGCAGCGCGAGGGCGAGCAGCCAGTTGAAGGTCGACCAGCCGAGCACGTCGCCCCAGTCGCGCGACACGAAGACCCGCGGGTCGCCCGGGTTGCTCTTGAGGTAGATGACCTTCATCACCGCGCCGTCGGGGCGCGGCGCGACGAGGTCCATGGCGGCGCGCTTGCCGTCGAACTGCACCTGGTGCACGTAGACGATGCGCACGCTGCGCCGGCCCGAGCGCCGCGTCTCCATGCGGCTCGAGATCACCTTCGCGGTCGTGACCTTGCCGTTCTGGGCGATGTCGGCCGCCGTGACGATGGTCGTGCCCGACCAGATGAGCGAGGCGACGCCGACCGCGATCATCAGCGCGCCCCAGAGAAACGCCTTCATGCGCTCGAACATGGCCGCATGGTAGCCGCCGGCGCGGGGGCGAGCGAGCGAAAAGCGCGCGGCTCGCGGGGGAACCCCGTTGCGGGCGCCCAGCTCAGCGGCTGCGAAACAATGTCGCAACGTGGTCGCGGACGTAGTCGTAGACGAAGTCGCAAGCCAGCGCGGTCGTGTAGATTCGCGAACTTCGGCAACGTTCACGTCCACGACTACGACCACGACCACGTTCACGTTGCGCACTCGCGTGCGTTCTTTCACGAGCTTTCAGCGGGTCAGCGTGTCGAGGACCGCGTCGACGAGCTTGAAGTAGTCGGTCACGTACGGGAAAGCGCCGACGTCGGCGGGCATCGACAAGAGCCGCGCCCCCGCCTTGCTCGCCACCAGGTCCGCGGTCCGGCGGCTGTAGAACATCTCGACGAGCACGAGCCGCACCCCCTCGCGCTTCATCAGGGCGATGAGGTTGGCGAGGTGCTGCGGCGACGGCGGCACGCCGGGCTTGGGCTCGACGTAGCCGACCTCGTGGAGTCCCACCCAGCTCGACAGGTAGGTCCAGCTCTTGTGGTAGGTGACGATCTTCTGGCCGCGCACCTTGCCGGCCTTGGCGGTCCAGCCGCCGAGGCGCCGCCCGATCTCCTCGCGGAACTTCTTGAGGTTCGCCTGGTACGCGCCGGCGCCTGCCGGATCGACCACGGCCAGGCGGCGCGCGAGCTCGTCGGCGATGCGCAGCGCGTTGGCGGGCGGGATCCAGTAGTGCGGGTTGCCGCGCGGGTGGATGTCGCCCATGGATCGGTCGACCTTCTGCACCGGGACATCCTGCACCGGGATGGTGGTGGAGCAGTCGAGGTCGCCCGGCTGGCCCGGCTGGATGCGCGGGTTGC
>JACRCY010000169.1 GCA_016218785.1 Deltaproteobacteria bacterium | reverse complement strand
TCTTGGCCTTGGCGGCGGTCTCGGCGGCCAGCAGCGCGGCGCCGGGGAGCTGCTCCACCGTCAGGTCGGGGAGGCCGATCGCGAGCACCTGCTCGGCGGTGATACGCGTCTGGCTGCGGAGCGGCGCCGGCTGCCCCTTGACGAGCCGCGCGAGCACGTCCGGGTCCCAGGTCACCTCGCCCTGGCGCGCGGCCTCGGAGCGGGCCCGCGCGTAGGCGGCCTTGCGCACCCGGGCCTCGTCCACGTGGAAGCGCCCCTTCTTGGCCTCGCGGAGCTCCTCGCGGATCTCCTTCACCACCTGCTCGGGCGCCAGCGTGAGCGCGATCCCCTCGGCGTCGAACTGCGGGCGGCCGGCGCGCCCCGCCATCTGGTGGTACTCGGCGGAGGTGAGCAGGCGCGGCTTGCCGGCCACGAACTTGCGCACTTCGGGGAAGACCACGCGCTTGGCGGGCAGGTTGATGCCGGCGGAGATGGTCTCCGTCGAGACCACGAACTTCACCAGTCGCTCGAGGGTGAGCTTCTCCACGAGCTGCTTGTAGCGCGGCAGGATGCCGGCGTGGTGCACGCCGATGCCGTGCAGGAGCAGCGGCCGGAGCTCGGCGGCGATGCCGCGGTCCAGCAGCACCTCGTGGCACAGCTCGGCGATGCGCCCGCGCTCCTCGTCGGTGGTGAAGCGCGGGCAGCTCTTGAGGAGCCGGGCCTTCTCGAAGCACAGCTGGCGGCCGAAGACGAAGACGATGGCCGGGCACTCCCCCGCCTGGAACAGCTGCTTGCACAGGTCGACGAGGTACTCCTCGCGGAACTCGTGGTAGAGGGGCACCTTGCGGTCGGAGGACCGCACCAGCGCCATGGGCACCCGGCGGGTGAGGTAGACCCACTGGCAGAAGCTCTCCGCCTCGCCGACGGTCGCCGAGAGGATCACGAGCTGCGCGCGCGGGTCGAGGCCGATGATCGACTGCTCCCACACGTAGCCGCGCTCGGGGTCGTTGAAGTAGTGCCCCTCGTCCATGATGACGATGTCGGCGGGGGCGTTCACGCGGTCGCCGAAGATGCGGTTCCACAGGATCTCGGCCACCAGCACCTGGATCGGCGCCTCGGGCCGCACCTTGTAGTCGCCGGTGGCGAAGCCGACCTGCTCGGCGCCGAAGTCGTCGCAGAACTCGCGGAACTTCTCCTCGGTGAGCGCCCGCAGGGGGGTCGTGTAGACGGCGCGGCGCCCCTCGCGCAGCGCCTTGAAGATCCCGGCCTTCGCCATCAGCGTCTTGCCGGTCCCCGTCGGCACCGACACCAGCACGCTCTCGCCCGCGAAGATGCGGTCCATCGCCTGCTCCTGTACCGGGTAGGGCTCGAGGCCCTTCTCGATCAGGAACCGCTCGTAGAACTCGAGCTGGATGTCGGCGAGCGCCGGGGCGGCCATTCTGCCCTCGCTCTGCTACTCGGCGGTGGCGAGGACGTTCTTGAGCTTGCCGAGGATGAGGTCGAGGGCGATGCGGTTCTCGCCCCCCTCGGGGATGATGAGGTCGGCCCAGCGCCGCGACGGCTCCACGAAGGCGAGGTGCATGGGGCGCACCGTCGAGTAGTACTGGTCGCGGACCGAGTCGAAGGAGCGGGCGCGCTGCTCGAGGTCGCGCCGGATGCGGCGGAAGACGCGGATGTCGGCGTCGGTGTCCACGTAGAGCTTGATGTCGAGCTTGGCCCGGAGCGCCGAGTTCTGCAGCACCAGGATCCCCTCCACCACGATCACCGGCGTGGGCTCGACGCGGCGGGTCTCCATCCGGCGGGTGTGGGTGGTGAAGTCGTAGAGCGGGACCTCCACCGCCTCGCCGTTGCGGAGCCGCCCGAGGTGCTCGACCAGCAGCTCGGTCTCGAGGGAGTCGGGGTGGTCGTAGTTCAGCTGGGCGCGCTCGGCGAAGGGGAGGTCCTTGCGGTCGCGGTAGTAGCTGTCGTGGTCGACGAGCGAGACGGTGCCGGGGGGCAGCCCGGCCGCCAGGTTGCGCGCGACCGTGGTCTTGCCCGAGCCCGTGCCGCCCGCAATGCCGATGACGAGAGGGCGCATGCCCGTACCATAGGGGGGGCGCGGCCCGAACACAACCGTTTCCGCGGCCGCGGCTGCGCCTATTCGGGGTCGAGCTGGATCTCGACCCGGTAGGAGCGCTGCCCCTCGTGGTAGAGCACGAGGCGGCCGCCGGCGCGGCTCGCGGAGAGGGCGACGGTGGGGACGTACTGTGACGGGCCGAGGGAGCGTGCGATCAGGGTCGGGGACGGGCCGGGAGTCACGCGGCAGTCGCCGCTGCGGGTGCCGAAGCTGAGGCCCTCGTTCTGCACGCCGGCGCTGCCGCACTCCACGCTGACCCGGCAATCGTCGCGGCCGAGGCGGTCCCGGCCGAAGGTGACCCGCGCCATGCAGCGCTGGCCCACCTTCAGGGAGGAGAGCCCGGTCACCGAGCGCACCGTGCCGGCGTAGCGCTGCGGCAGGCCCGCCAGGAGCTCGAGGCGACGCTCGGCGGCCTGCGGGCGCAGGAAGCGCGTCACGCCGAGGTAGCCGAGCAGCCCCGCGCCCGCCAGCAGCGCCGTGGCGGCGGCGATCAGGCGCGCTCGCCGCGTGCGCCACGGCGCCGGCGCCGGTTCGGCCGCGTGCCCGGAGGCGTGGCCGAGATCGCGGCGGACCTCCGCGGCGCTCTCGTAGCGGCGTGTCGGGTCGGGCTCGAGGAGGCGCTCGAGGAGGCGCGCGAGGTCCGCGCTGACTGTGACGTGGTCGCGGAACTCGAGGCGCTGGGTGCGCGGGGAGAGGAGGTCCGCGGGGTCGCGGCGCGCCAGGAGGGCCACCAGGGTGGCGCCGAGCGCGTAGAGGTCGGTCGCCGGCACCGCGCGCCCGGCGAACTGCTCGAGGGGCGCGTACCCCGGCGTCCCCGCCGACAGGGTGGAGCCGCCCTCGGGGCGGGCCACGTCGCGCACCAGGCCGAAATCGACGAGGGTCACGCTGCCGTCGGGCCGCTGCAGGATGTTCGACGGCTTGAGGTCGCGGTGGATCACCGGCGGGCTCTGGCCATGGAGGTACTCGAGGATCTCGAGCACGCTCCCGGCGAGGGCGCGGACCTGTGTCTCGTTCCAGCGGGCGCCGTGCCGGAGCGCCACGGCCAGCGACACGCCGTCGACGAGCTCCTGCACCAAGTAGAAGAAGGTGATGCCGGCGCGCTCCTCCTCGAAGTACTCGATCAGGCGAGGGACGCCGGGGTGGTCGAGGCCGGAGAGCACCGTGGCCTCGCGCCGGAAGAGCTCCACGCTCTTCCAATCGCGCACGCGCGCCAGCGACAGCTCCTTCACCGCCACGGAGGCCTTCCCGTCGAGATCGCGGGCGGCGAAGGTGCGCCCCTGGCCGCCGCTCCCGAGGAGCCGCTCCAGCACGTAGCGCCCGTGGAGCCGGATGCCGGCCTGGCAGCGCGGACAGCGCTCGAGCCCGGCCGCCACGGCGTCGGCGCAGACCGGGCAGAGGGGGCCGGCGGCCTTGGCCGGCGGCAGGACGTGATCACCTGCGGGGCTGGGCGGGGCGCTGGCCGGCGCCGCCCCCGCGGTCCCCGCGGGCGGCTGCGGGGCGGCCCCTCCCGCCGGCGTGCTGGCGTTGCCTGCCTGCGGCTCGTCGCTCACGACGATCGATTGTCCGGCCGCGGGGCGACCGCTGTCAACCGGAGCGCTGCTGCGTGGGGAGGGCCCCCAGGCGCGCGCCGCGCGGGGAGGGCCCCCAGACGCGCGCCGGGCGGGGAGAGCCCCCGCACGCCTGGACCCCGGGGCCCGGGAAGGTTTCCTAGTCGTCGTGCGTAGATCGCGAGGCAGCCGCTGTGCGTCTCTCAGAGACCGCGGCGGCGACGCTGCCCGGTAGCTGGCCGTCGTTTGACTCGCGCGC
>JACRCY010000164.1 GCA_016218785.1 Deltaproteobacteria bacterium | reverse complement strand
TGGCCTCCGCCATCCCCTGCGGGACGAGACACTCCGTCACGTTCGAGGTGTTCGCACCCCTGTTCGCACCCCGTTGCAGAGCGGAGCGCTTCCTCGACGGCGCCGGAAGCGGGTACACTCGCGACCATGTGCGCGCGAACCCGGTCGCTGCTCCTCGTCGTCATGCTCCTCTCGTGTGGCACGACGCAGCGGACTCCGCCTCCCGGTGGGCCGGCGGTCGCCCGGCGTCCGGGCGCCGCCGCGCCACCGCAGGCCGAGTTCGTCTACGACCTCTCCGAGGGCCTGGAAGACGCTGCCGCCGCGCCGCGGCTGGCGGCTCCCCCCGCCACGCCGCTCGCCCCCGCCGCGGTGGCCCGTCTCCTCGCGCGCCTCGGGCCCCCGCCGAAGGAGACGGCGCTGGCGAAGGACTTCGCGTTGCGCGAGCGCTCCCCGCCGCCGCCGCGACCCGGTCAGACGATCAAGGAGACCTTCCCGCCGCCCGGGCCGCCCGCGGGCGCGCCCCCGGCGCCGGGCGGAGCCCCGGCCGAGCCCCTCACGGTCCTGCGCCACTCCCCCGACGGCGAGGTGCCCCTGGCGCCCAACCTCTCGGTCACCTTCTCGCAGCCCATGGTCGCGGTGACGTCGCACGCCGAGGCGGTCGCGACCGTGCCGGTGCGCCTGACGCCGACCCCGCCGGGCACGTGGCGCTGGATCGGCACCCGCACGCTCCTCTTCCAGCCCGAGGAGCGCTTCCCCATGGCCACCGAGTACCGCATCGAGGTGCCCGCCGGCACTCGTGCCAGCGGCGGCGGCACGCTTGCCCGAGACGCCAGCTTCACCTTCGCCACGCCGCCCCTCACCATCGTCCGCTCCTACCCGGCGGGCGGCTCCGCGCGCCTCGACCCGACCATCTTCCTCGAGCTCGACCAGAAGATCGATCCCGCGAAGCTCCTGGGGCACGTGCGCCTGCTCGCCGGAGGCTCGGCCCCCAGGGTGCAGCTCCTCGACGACGCGACGGCGAAGGCCGACCGCGACGTCGGCGCACTGGTGAAGGCCGCCAGGCCGGGCCGCTGGCTCGCCTTCCGCCCCACGGCGCCCTTGCCGCCAGCGACCCGGGTCACGGTGAGCGTCGAGCGGGGGGCCCCCTCGGCCGAGGGGCCGCGCACCACGTCGGCGCCGCTCGAGGTCCGCTTCGAGACCTACGGCCCCTTGCGCATCAAGGAGCACCGCTGCGGCTGGGGCCGGCGCTGTCCCCCGTACTCGTCGTGGTCGGTGGTGATGACCAATCCCATCGACCCCGAGGCGTTCGACCCCCAGATGGTGACGGTGACGCCGACGCTGCCCGGCCAGAAGGTCGAGGTCTACGGCGCCAACCTGTCGATCTCCGGCCGCTCGCGGGGTCGCACCCGGTACACCGTGACGCTGGCGCCGACGCTCCCCGACGTCCACGGCCAGACCCTCGGCCGTGCCGAGTCGGTCAGCTTCAGCGTCGACGAGGCGGCGCCGCTCCTGACCGCGCCGCGCACCGGCTTCGCCGTGCTCGACCCGGCCGGCGGCCCGCGCTTCTCGGTCTTCACCATCAACCACGACAGCCTGGCCGTGCGGCTCTACGCGGTCCGGCCCGAGCAGTGGTTCGGGTACCAGGAGTACCTCCGCGACTACAAGCGCCACGACACCGGCCGCGAGCCTCCCGGCCAGAAGGTCTTCGACGGCAAGGTCGCCGTGCGCTCGCAGCCCGACGAGCTGACCGAGACGCGCATCGACCTCTCGCCCGCGCTGCGCCAGGGGCTCGGCCACGTCGTCGCGATCGTGGAGACGCCCGCGCCGCTCATCCCCATCGGCCGGCCGCGGCGGCAGCGGCTCGAGACCTGGGTGCAGTCGACGCGCCTGGGGCTCGACGTCTTCGTCGACCAGGACCGGCTGCTGGCGTGGGCCAGTGCGCTCGCCGACGGCGCGCCCGTCGCCGGGGCGCAGGTGGAGATCCTCCCCGCCGGTACCCGCGGCCAGACCGGCGCGGACGGGCTCGCGTCGGTCCCCCTCGAGGACAAGGAAGGCAAGCTGCTCGTGGCGCGCCGGGGCGACGACTCGGCCATCCTGCCCGAGAGCACGAGCCACTGGGGCGGCGGCACCGCGTGGATGAAGCGACGCCCGCCACACGGCCTGCACCTCTACGCCTTCGACGACCGCGCCATGTACAAGCCGGGCGAGGAGGTGCGCCTGAAGGGGTGGGTGCGGACCATCGACCCGGGCCTGGGCGGCGACGTCGCCGCTGGCCCCGGGGGAGCGACGTTCTCCTACAAGGTCTTCGACAGCCGCCGCAACGAGGTCGGGCACGGGGACGTGCGCCTCGGTCCTCTCGGGGGCTTCGACGCGACGTTCCGGCTGCCCAAGACCATGAACCTCGGCCAGGCCCTCGTCGAGATCACCGGCGACGGCGCGCATTTCGCGCACCGGTTCCAGGTGCAGGAGTTCCGCCGTCCCGAGTTCGAGGTCACCGCGCAGGGGAGCACCGGGCCGCACCTCGTCGGCGGTCACGCCACGGCCACGGTGCGCGCCAGCTACTACGCCGACGGCCCGCTCCCGGGCGCCGACGTCACCTGGCACGTGACCGCGGCGCCCGGCTCCTTCGCGCCGCCCAACCGCCACGACTTCACTTTCGGCACGTGGACGCCGTGGTGGAGCCTCCGCGACTTCGGCATGCCCCACCACGCCGACGCCGCGTCGGCCCGCAGCTTCACGGCCCGCACCGACCCGAGCGGCCGTCACGTGCTGCGCATCGACCTCCGCACCCTGACGCCGCCCAGACCCATGAGCCTGCAGGCGGAGGCCTCGGTGACCGACGTCAACCGCCAGACCTGGACCGCCCCGACGGCGCTCCTGGTCCACCCCGCCGCCCACTACGTCGGCCTGCGCACGCCGCGCACCTTCTACCCCGCCGGCCAGGCCATCCCGGTCGACGCCCTCGTCACCGACCTCGACGGCAAGGCGATCGCGGGCCGCCCCATCGCGGTGCGCGCCGAGCGCGTCGACTGGGTGCAGGAGCGCGGCACGCGGCGCGAGCAGCTCCGTGACCGCGAGGACTGCACGCTGCAGTCGACGGCCGAGCCCGGCCGCTGCACCTTCCAGCCGCAGGAGGGCGGCATGTGGCGCATCACCGCCACCATCGCCGACGCCGAGGGGCGGCCCAACCAGAGCCAGCTCACCGTGTGGGTCCCGGGCGGCCGCTCCCTCCCCGAGACCGAGGTGAAGCAGGAGCGCGTGGAGCTGATCCCGGACCGCAAGGAGTACCAGCCCGGCGACGTCGCCGAGATCCTGGCCCTGGCGCCCTTCTTCCCGGCGGAGGCCCTCCTGACGGTCCGCCGCTCCGGGCTGGTCGCGACCGAGCGCGCCGGCACCGCCCGCTTCCAGGTGGCGGCCCAGACCGGCGCCTTCGCCGACGCCGCCGACTTCAAGCTGCCCGTCTGGACGCCCGCCACCGCCGAGGCCTTCGCCACCTACGGGCAGATCGACGAGGGGGCCGCCATCCTGCGCCACCTCGGCAACCGCGTGAGCGAGACCGCGGGCGCCGCGCACTTCACGACCTCCTACGGCGAGTCCTCCCACCTGCTGCTCCACTCGGACCGCCGCGCCGACGCCATCATCCTGGAGGCGCTCATCGCCGTCGAGCCGAAGGCCGACCTCATCCCCAAGGTCGTCACGGGCCTCCTGGCCCACCGCACGAAAGGGCGCTGGGGCAACACGCAGGAGAACACCTTCGTGCTGGTGGCGCTCGACCGCTACTTCAACACCTACGAGAAGGTGACGCCCGATTTCGTGGCGCGGGCGTGGCTGGGTGACCGCTTCGCCGGCGAGCACGCCTTCCGCGGTCGCAGCACCGAGCGCCATCACATCGACATCCCCATGGCGGCGCTCGGCGGCGGCCCGCCGGAGCGCAGCCTGATCGTGCAGAAGCAGGGGCCCGGCCGCCTCTACTACCGCGTCGGCATGCAGTACGCGCCCACCGACCTCAAGCCGCCGCCGGCGGACCACGGCTTCACGGTCGAGCGCGCCTACCAGGCCGTGGATCAGCCCGCGGAGGTGCGCCGCGATTCCGACGGCACCTGGCGCATCAAGGCCGGGGCGCGCGTGCGCGTGCGCCTGACCATGGTGGCGCCGGCGCGCCGCTACCACGTGGCGCTGGTCGATCCGCTGCCGGCCGGCCTCGAGGCGCTCAACCCCGCGCTGGCGGTGACCGGCACGGTGCCGCAGTCACCCGACGACACGCGCGGCGGCTCCGGCCGCCACGGCCGCTGGTTCTGGCTGTGGGGGCCGTGGTACCAGCACCAGAACCTGCGCGACGAGCGCGCCGAGGCCTTCACGCCGCTCCTGTGGGACGGCGTCCACACCTACAGCTACGTGGCGCGCGCCACCACGCCCGGCACCTTCGTGGTGCCGCCCCCCAAGGCCGAGGAGATGTACATGCCCGAGACCTTCGGCCGCGGCGCCGGCGATCGGGTGATCGTCGAGTAGCGCCGCCCCGCCTCCCCGTCCCTACTTGCCGGCCTTCTCCCCCGCCGGCACCACCTTGCGGTCCCACATCATCATCTGTGAGCCGCCCATGATGGTTCCGCTCCACTGGCAGACGTGGGCCGCCGGCCGCTCCGCCTCCCCCGGCACCTCGAGCGCCTTGGCCGCCTTCGTCAGGCAGTGCTGCACCTTCGCCGACGCCTGTCCCTTGCTGTAGGTGGCCTTGGTGATCTTGCCGGCGGCGTCGACCACGACCTCAAGCCGCCCCGCCACCTGGCCGAACTCCTCGGTCTCCTGGTAGCAGGGCACCACGGGCTGGCAGGGATTGAGACCGCTGCTTTTCTGCCGCGCCTGCTGCCGCGCCTCAGCGGCCTCGCGCCTCAGCCTGCGTTGGGCCTCCTCGATCTCGCGCCGCTGCTTGCGCTCCTGCTCGCGCCTCGCCTCGATGTCCCTCACGGCCGGCGCCTCCGGTACCACCAGGGGCTCGGGCGTGACCGGCGTGGGCACCGGCGGCCGCACGGCGAAGAAGACGACCCCGCCGGCCGCGCCCATCGCGATCAGCGCGGCGGCCACGACGGCGATGGCGATGGGCCCCTTGCGCGGCCCCAGCGCCGGCGCGCGTGGCACGGGCGCCGCCTGCACGGGCCCGGCCGCGCGCAGGTCCCACAGCACCTCGGCGGCGGTCTGGTAGCGCCGCGCCGGGTCGGGCTCGAGCAGGCGGAGCATGACGCTGCGCGCCCGCGGATCCACGTTGTCGAGCCGCCCCTCCAGCTGGAACCGGCCCCCTCCGCGCGGCAGCACGTTCACGTCGGTGTGGGTGGCGACGCAGAGCATGGTGGCGCTGAGGCCGTAGAGGTCGGATTGGGGCACGGCCTCGCCGTAGAACTGCTCGGGCGCGGCGTACCCGGGCGTGCCCACGACCGTGAGCCCGCTGCGGCGCTCCGGCGGCAGCGCCACGGTGTCGAAGTCGACCAGCACCGGGTTCCAGTCCTCCGGCGTCCGGAACATGATGTTCGACGGCTTGATGTCGCGGTGCAGCACCGGCGGCACCAGCCCGTGCAGGTAACCGACCACGCCGAGCAGCGCCTCGAACAGGCGGCGGAACGCGGGGGGCTCCAGGTGCCGCCCCTCGCCCAGCACGCGCTCCTCGAGGGTGCCGCCGTCGAAGGCCTCGCGCACCAGGATGTGCCGCCCCTTCTGGTCCTGCGACAGGTCGTACACCAGCGGCAGCCCCGGGTGGCGCACGCCCATGAGCACGCGCGCCCCGTGGTCGAAGAGGTCGAGGACGTTCCACTCCTTGGCCGTCTGGAGCGTGAGGATCTTGACCGCCGCGCGCTCGCCCGTCTCGGCCCGGGCAGCGTAGACCACGCTCATCCCGCCGCTCCCGAGGCGCTCGGTCAGGAAGAAGCGGCCGCCGAAGACCAGCGTGTCGCCGCACGAGGGGCAGAAGCGCGGCCCGAACGCCTCGGCGGCCAGCGTCGCGTTGCACCAGGGACAGGGGAAGGTCGCCATCCGTGGCCTCCGGCGGCCATGGTGCGCCGCCCCCGGGCGGCGTGCAAGGCGCGGGGGGGCGCGCGTCCTGGTACAATGGGGCATGCGTACCGCTAGCCTGGCATCTCACTCGATCACGCTCGCGACCGTGCTCCTCGCCACCTCGGTGGCCGGGGCGCAAACCGAGCTCAAGAACGACGCCTTCGTCGACGGCCAGACGGCCGCCTTCCAGGGGGGCTTCGTCGTGGGGGAAATGGGGGCGTCCCGCTTCGTCCCCGCGGGGCCCTGCACGATCACGAAGATCCAGCTGCTCTTCGGCGGGGCCGCGACCAGCCAGACCGTCACGCTGCACATCTACGACGACTCGGGAGGAGTCAACACGCCGGGCTCCGAGCTGATTACGGCCACGGACGTCACCCTCCAGGGCAGCAACTCGGCCATAAGCGAGATCGACCTCACTACCTTCGGCCAGATCACGACGAGCAACCCGTTCCGCGTTGCCTTCCAGTGGCAGCACGCCGGCTACCCGAGCATCGCGCGCGACAACGACGGCAACACCTACCCCAACCGGAACTTCATCTACGACTCGACGGGCACGTGGCGTCAATCGAACATCTTCGGGGTGACCGGCGACTGGGTCATCCGGGCCTTCGTCGTCTACGACGGCGTGCAGTATGACGCCGGCGTGCAGCAGGACGCGGCCGTGCAGCTCGACGCCGCCACGCAGTCGGACGCGGCCGCGCAGCAGGACGGCGGCGGCGGGTCGTGCCAGGGGAACACCGACTGCCCCGGCGGCCAGTACTGTGGCCCCCAGAACGCCTGCACCTACGACTGCGTCATCGACACCGACTGCGGCGGCAGCGCCACCTGCAACTCCCTCGGCCAGTGCGTCAGCAAGGACGACGGCTGCGGCTGCTCCGCACCGGGCGCGCGCCCGGCGGGCCTGGTGGTGACGCTAGCGCTCGCGGCGCTGGCACTCGCCGGGCGCCGTCGCCGCCGGCGCCCGTAGGGCATGCGCTGCGCCCTGCTGGTCGCAGTCCTCCTCACCGTCGCCAGCGACGGCTGGGGATCGGTGGTGCTGCGCCTGTCGCCGGCAGAGCTCGTGGCCAACGCCGACGCGGTGGTCGAGGGGACGGTCGACGCGGTGGCGGTCACCTGGGACACCGACGGTCGCGGCCTCGAGACGACCGTCACGCTCCGGGTCGACCGCGTGCTCGCGGGCCAGGCGCCCGCCACCGTGCGCGTGGTGCAGCCCGGCGGCCAACTGGGCGAGGCACGCCACGAGATCGTCGGCTTGCCCGACTTCGTGGCCGGCGAGGAGGTGCGGCTGCACCTGCGTCTGCGGCCCGATGGCCGCGCCTACCGCGTGTACGGCTGGGGGCAAGGCAAATGGCCGCGGTGGCCGGGTGGTGCCTATCTCCCCGGCGAGCCCCCGTCGAGCTCCTACACCTACAACGGCATGGTCTGGCCCGCCGACAAGATCCCGGTGCCCTACCTCGTGAACCGCGCCGGCACCCCCGATCTCCCCTTCGCCGACGCCCTCGCGGCGGTGCACGCGGCCTTCGCCACCTGGCAGGCCGTGCCCTGCTCGACGCTGAGCTACACCTACGCCGGCGAGACCGACCTCCGCATGGCCGTCGACGGCCAGAACGTCATCCTCTGGATCGACGACCCCGCCGAGTGGGTCTACGGCGAGGAGGCCGCGGCCGCGACCGCGCTCTGGATCCCCGTGCCCGAGGAGCGCACCGCCGACGTGGCCTTCAACGGCGTGAGCTTCGAGTGGGCCATCGGCCCGCCGGGCTTCTACGCGCCGCACGTGCTCGATGTCGAGGCGATCCTGCTGCACGAACTGGGTCACTTCAGCGGCCTCAGCCACACGGAGCGCGGCGTCGACACGATGTTCGTGTCGTGGCGGCCCTGGCAGGGACAGCGCACCCTGTCGGAAGACGACAAGCTGGGGCTCTGCTCGCTCTACCCGCAGGACGGCGACGAGTGCGTCACCAGCGACGACTGCCCGCCCGAGGAGACCTGCGACCCCTACGAGCACGGCACGCTCTGCACCCGCCCGCCCGACCCCATCGGCGCCCCCTGCAACTACGAGCGCGTCGAGTGCGAGTCGATCTGCCTCTTCACCGAGATCAACCTGTCGGCCGGGTACTGCTCTCGCTACTGCGTCGACGACTCCGAGTGCCCGCCCACGCACCACTGCGCGGTCGCCACCGGCACCCAGCCGGTGCGCGCGTGCTTCGAGGGGCCGCCGCTGCAGGACGCCGGGGTCGCGGACCGGATCCTGCCCGACGACGTCATCAAGCCCGACGTCCTCCACGGCTGGCCCGACGGCGGCCGCTCGTGCACCACCACGGACGACTGCCCCGCCGGGCAGTACTGCGGCGCCGGCCACTGCACACTCGACTGCCGCACCAGCGACGACTGCCCGAGCGGCCGCTGCGGCGCCGACGGGCGCTGCGCGTCGAGCGGCGGCTGCCAGGCGGGTCGTGCCACGCCGGGCTTCGCCCCCCTCGCGCTGCTCGCGCTCGTCGCGCTCCGGGCCTGCCGCCGGCGCTCCGCGCGGCGCTGAGCCACAGCTCCGCCGTCGTTCACGCCGCGGGCAGCGCCATGGTCACCGCGGCGCGCCGCGGCTTGCTCGACTTGCTCTGCTTCCCCAGCGACCACAGCAGGAGGAAGATCACCGACACGATGACGCCGAACACGGCCAGCCACTCGCCGCGCAGGCGCCCCTTGCTGCCCTTGATGCGCGCGAAAGCGATGAGGCTGAGGAGCAGCCCCAAGGGGCCGCACGCGAACGAGAGGATGAACGCCACGATGGCGAGGGCGCTCGTCTTGGGCTCGGCCGCGGTCTCGCGGGCGGCGCTCCCGCCGCGGTGGACCGCGTGC
>JACRCY010000158.1 GCA_016218785.1 Deltaproteobacteria bacterium | reverse complement strand
GGCGCCTTGCGGTCCGCTCGGTGAGAGGAACAGGATCCGCATGCGGCTAGTCGGCCCGCTCGACGCGTCGCGGCGAGCCACCGGTCCCCGGGCCGCGGTTCTCCGGGTGCCCCCGGTAGAGGTAGCAATTACGCCGACCGTCGGAGGAGGTCCACAAGACCCCTGCGCCGCGGAGCGCCCCGACCAGGCGCTCGAGCACGGCCAGCCTTGCGCCGCAGCGGTCGATCGCGTCGACGAGCGCGAACGGCTCCTCCCCCCACTCGATCAGCCACTCGCACGCCGGCACTGCGGCCGGGCTGATCGGCACCCGCCGCGGCCGTCCCTCGGGGGAGCGGAACTCCGCCACGTAGCCGGCGGGGCTCCGCCGGACTCGCTGGAGCGAGAACCCGCGCGACAGCGCACACCGGGGCGGCAGCAGGACGCCCCGGAGGTCCGCAGGCAGGCGCCCCGCGGGGGCGGCAGGGGCGGGCCGCATCCGCCGCAGCAGCGAGATCCGACGGTTGAGCGCGTCGACGTCGCGCTGGCTCCGCCTCACGTCGACCCCGTACCTGCGGCCCATTGTCTCCAGGGTCGTGCCCTCGCGCAGCCGCGAGATGTTCGTCCGGTGACGGCGGTGCACGTACCAGTCGGAATCCCGGAAGGCCCAGCGCGGCTCGATGTCCTCCAGCCGCTGGAACAGCCCGACGTCCTCGGCGATGTCGATCTCGGGGAAGCCGCCGCACCCAAGGGCCGTCGCGCGCCGGAACATAGCGGTGCAGTAGCAGAAGTTGTGGAACATGCGCGCCACCCGGAGGCTCTCGTCGGCGAGCCAGACGACGGTCGAGCGCACGTAGTGGGCCCCGGTCGCGCGCGCGAGCTTCACCTGCTGCGCCAACCTCTCCGGCAGGGAGAAGTCGTCGTCGTCCCACATGGCCACGTAGTCGCCGCGCGCGGCGCAGAGGCCGATGTTGCGCTTCGCCCCCAGGGGCAGGTGGGGCGGCACCTGGATGACCCGTTGGCGCGGCCCGGCGGCGCGCATGGGCCGGCCGTCGTTGACGATGACGAGCTCGGCGGCCGGGTAGGTCTGCAGGTGGAACGCAGCCAGCGCGTCGCGGACGAACGCGTTGCGCCGCGGATGCGTGGTGAGCATCAGGGCGGAGACGATGGGCAGGTCGGCCATTGGTGGGCTCAGTTCATCTGCCGCGGGCTGTCCGCGTGCGCCGCCTGACCGGCCGCTGGCCGCGCGGGGCCGGCGGCGGCCCGGGGCGGACCAGGCCGCGGAGCCAGGGCCCGGGGCCCCGCGCGCGCTCCACGAGGTCGGCACGCATCGCGTGCTCGAGCTCGGTGCACAGGCTGCAGCCCCAGCACTGAAAGCCACAGGTCCTGGTGACCTTGCGCCACTTGTCGAGGAGCTTGGCCGACGGCAGCGCCCGGCAGTTGCGGAGCTGGTTCGGGTACCACGACGCCGTGTAGGGGACGAGCTCGCTGTCGCCGTGCAGGAGATCGTCGAGGAAATCCAGGGACACGTCCAGCCCGGGCACGCCGGAGACGCGGCCGTTCCACTTGGCCACGTCGAAGAACTCCGCCACCTCGGCGAAGTCGGCGCGGAACGGCGGCAGGATCGGCGAGGAGAAGGGGTTGTAGAACTTCTGGCACGAATAGCTCTGCGGGGTCTCGAAGATGGCCTCGAACTCCTGCACCGACCCCGCGTCCGGGTGGGTCATCGTGTGCTGGTAGTGCTCCTCCCAGAACGGGCAGTCGCCGCGGCAGACCCGCTCCGCGACCAGCGCCGCCAGCACCACCCGTTTTCCGTAGCGCTCGGCGAAGACGCCCTGCGCCTCGCGGATCTGCTTGAGCACGCGGCGATCGCGCAGCGCCAGCCGGTCGATCATGACGTAGTCGAAGCCCGCCTCGGCGAGGTTCCAGAAGTCCTGACCCGAACGCACTCGCCGCAGGACCGTGCTCTTGATCGTCATGTCGGGGAAGCGCCGCTGGATGAGGCCGAACTTCAGCCACAGCGTGTGGGGCACCGTGATGCTCCGCAGCCCCTGCTCGTAGAGGGGCTCGAGCCCCCTGACGAAGAGCTCCAGGTTCTCGTGCGTCGGCGGCACGTAGATGTTGTTGAAGAGCCCGGAGACCCGCACGCCCGTGCGGGCCTGCAGGCGGAGCGCGTCCGCCACGTGCATCTGCGCGCCCATGGGGTCGACGATCGGGCCCATCGCGTCGGTGGTGAAGGGCGCGACGCGGCAGGTGACGTTGGCGTCGTAGATGTAGTCGCGCGCCCGGATCAACCGCTCGACGAGGTGGTCGTCCTCCGGTCCCTGGTGGGGCAAGTTGTGAGGCAGGGCGAGAGACAGCTTGAGATCGATCATGGTCCCCCTACCTCCGCGCGCCCTCGGGCGGCCACCGGCCGCTGGCCGCGTCCGAGCATTATGGCGCCCGACGATTGGCCCAGGCAAGCGGATCGCGCCCCCGGGCGACGCGTGGGGCGGTGTCGCCGCCCGACGTCACCGGCGCGGCGCGCGGAAGCGGCGCGCCACGAGGCCCAGTAGGCCGAGGAGGACGAGCCGGCCAGGCGCCCTCGCGCCCGGCGCCGGGGACACCGCGCAGCCGTGGTCGTCGGGCTTCGCGAGCGCGATGAAGCAGCCCATCTCCTCGGGGTCGTCGGTGTCCCGGCACTCGAAGCCGTCGGAGCAGGGCCAGTCGATGGGGAGACACGCCTCCGAGCAGAAGAACGCCTCGGTGTCCTTCTCGCGCATGCAGCGGAGGCTCTCGCAGTCGGTGGAGAAGCGGCAGCCGGTGCCGAGCGAGCCCGGGCTGGGCAGGGGGAACCGGCACAGGTTCTCCGGCGTGGCGCAGATCATCGGCTCGGGGCACGCCGTCTCGGGCGTGCAGTCCTGGGTACAGTAGCTGAAGCCCGCGAGGTCCGACGTCGGTAGGCAGCGGCCGGTGACGCACTGCGCGTCCCAGTAGCAGCGCTCACCCAGGATCGCGCCGCCATCGGAGTGCCGGGCCAGGTAGGGGTCGATGAAGCCGTCCAGCAGGCGGTCGAGGCGCGCCAGCAGGGAATCCGGCCGCTCGCAGGCGGGGTCGGCCGCCTTGATCAGGCCGATCAGGTACTCGGTGCCATCGATGGTCATGTAGGCGGCCCCGCCGGAGTCCGCCTGGCACACGTGGGCGACGTCCGTGTCGTCCGCCATCGTCATGAGGAAGTCACCGATCTCCCAGAGCTTGGCGGTGCCCTGGACCTTGGTGGCGACGGATTGCTCCATCGTCGAGACCCCGAACGCGACCATGCGCACCACCTGGCCGATGAGGGCGGGGTCGAGCTGGCGCAGGATCGGCCGGGGCGTGGCTCCCTCCGGGGCCGGGCCTTCGAGCAGGACGAGCGCCACGTCGCCGTAGAAGGTCTCCTGGGGCCAGCGGACTTCGAGCGCGCGCATCTCGGTGATCGCTTGGGCTTTGTTCTGGCCGAAGGTCACGATGAGCCACGCGATGACGTTCGTCCGCTGGTCCAGGCAGTGCGCGGCCGTGGCCACGATGCGGTCGGTCAAGAGGACACCGCTACAGAAGATGCCCTCCTCGCCCCCGATGCCCACGACCTCGATGTCGTCCAGATCGTCCACCCCCCCGATGAGGGGTCGGCTCACGACCGCCGGAGCGGAGCCAGGCGGCTGGGACCGGCAGCCGGGCGCGGCCACCACCATGGCCGCCAGGGCGAGGGCCGGTCCCCATGCAACCCGGGCCAGGATCTCGTCCCCGCGCCCCAGTCTCTCGCCCCTAGATGCCATGCGCTCGATCCAGAATACCATGACTCAGGTGCCCGCAGGGTGGCAGGACGAGCATGTGGCGGCCGAGGCACGACCGCGTGCGATCATCACCGTCATCCCCGGTTCGCGCTGCCGTTCGACGGGCGTCCCTGCTAGAGTAGGATTGCGTATGACCTCGTGCGCGGCTCCAGGGAGCGAGTATGCGAGTCTTGGGGTCCAGGTAGGCCACGACAGCAGCGCGGCGCTGGTGGTGGATGGCCGGTTCGTGCTGTCGAAGGACGCGGCACCAGCTCGGCCGACCGGTCGGTGATCGCGCGCGAAAAGGATCCCATGACACCGTCGACGCGCCCGGACCGAGCCCGCAGGGAGCTGCTCCGCAACCTGGTCGTGTGCGCCCCCTGGAACGTCTCCTCACAGGAGCGCTGGGAGAGCGGCGTGGTGGTCGGAGCGGACGTGGCGACCAACGACCTGCTCCGCGCGCTCCTGGCTCATGGGCGGTTCTCGAAGCTGTCTTTCCTGGCGCAGTCGGAGGCGGGGCCGTTGGTGGAGAGGAGCCTCGAGGGGATCTTGGCCGGCAGCGAGCAAGCGAAGCGGAAGCGTGAGGTCCTGGAGCTGCATCGACTGGAGGAGCAGCGGGACGCCCCGTTCCGACCCCACGTCATCCAGTGCTGGGAAGCCGCCGCGGGACCGCTCACGTACCTCCGCAGGCATTTCTTCGGGGCGTCAGTGCCCGTCCTCAGGATGACGCACTCGATCTCCTATCCGAGCATGCTCCATTCGACGTTCCTCGAGATGCTGCTCGACATGGCTCCCTTCGACTCGCTGATCTGCACGAGCCCGGTGGCGCGAGAAGCGGCCCGGAACATCCTCGAGTCCACCCGGGATCGATTCAACCGAGAGTTCAAGGTCAAGACGGCCTTCCACGGGCGCCTGGACGTCATCCCCTTCGGCGTCGACATCGAGCGGTTCCGGCCCGCGCCCAAGCCCGAGGTCCGCGAGAAGCTGGGAATCCGCAAGGACGCCTTCGTGATCCTCTGGATGGGCCGTTTCTCCCTCGTCGACAAGATGGACCTCAATCCGCTGGTCCATCTCTTCGCGGATCTCCGGAAGCGGAATCCGGAGAAGGATCTCCTGCTGTTGTTGTGCGGCAGCTTCGAGCTGTTGGGGTACACGAAGATCCTGGAAGGATTGGCGAAGGTCCACGACCTGGGCGAGAGCTTCCGGATCGCGCGAAACGTCGGGAACCGCGAGACGGGCGAGCGAGAGCTCTGCTTCCAGCGGGAGCTCTGGTTCCAGGCGGCGGACGTCTTCGTGTCTCCGGTCGACAACATCCAGGAGTGCTTCGGGCTCACCCCCGTGGAGGCGATGGCCTGCGGGGTCCCGCAGGTCGTCGCGGACTGGGACGGCTATAGGTCCACCGTGCTCCACGGGGAGACGGGGTTTCTGGTGCCCACCTATTGGACCCGATGCGACGGGGATCTCACGCGGCTCTCCGGAATGTCGGATTGGATGGGTGATCATTTCTCCCTCGCGCAGTCGGTGGCCGTGGACCCCTTTCAGCTCCGGGACGACCTCCAGGCGTTGATCGCCAACGACGACCTCCGCGAGCGCATGGCGCGGGCATCACGCCGGCGGGCCCAGGACGTGTTCGGCTGGAAGGTCGTGGTCCGGCAGTACGAGGACCTCTGGTGCGAGCTCGTTCGCGAGGGCCGGAGGTCCCGCTGGCGTCCGTGCGCCGTGGACTACCGGCGGCCCGAGTACTGCAAGTTCTTCGAGCACAATCCCACGACCAACCTGTCTCCCCGGACGCGGCTGCGTCTCTCGGAGTGGGCTCTCGCGCTGTTCGCTCGGGCGACCCCGCTCCCCGTGCTCGGCAAGCCGTTCTCGACCTTCGTGAGCCGGTCCGTGGTCACGGCGTTGCTCGGCATCCTCGCGGGGCGGAGACGCGACACGGCGGTGACGTTCGGGCGCCTCGTCGCCGAGGGCGTGAGGACGACGGGGGACCACGAAGACCGGGTCCGCCGCCACGTGATGTGGCTCATCAAATACGGGTATCTCCGGGTGGAGGGCGCCCTGTAGGAGAAGGTGGGAACCCGGCTGCACCTCGTCCCCTTCCCCCCGGCGGGAGCAGCGTTCTCTGCTACGATCAGCGCGGAGACGTGCCCGGGAGGCCGCCGTGAAGGTCCATTTCCCAAACCAGCTGGCGCTGTACTTCCTTCGCCGCTACCTCGACCAGCGCTTCCCGGACGGCCCCGAGGTGGAGTGGGTGCCCTTCGCTGCGCCCACCTGGACCACGCGTTTCCTCTTCGACCAGAGCGAGCACGTCGAGCGCGCCGCGGACCTCGCCGATGTCCTGGACCGAGTCGGCCCCGGATCGATCCTCTGCTTCGGGCTGCGCGACATCCCCGACTACCTGTCGCTCGTGCTCCTCTACCGGCAGTTCGAGGAGCGGTGGCGTGACCGGGACTCCCGGCCGCGATTCGTCGTGGGGGGGAGCCTCTGCTTCTACCTCGACGCCGACGAGTTCGCGGAGCGCTTTCCCCTGGTGGACTGCCTGGTCGTGGGCCCGGGCGAGGAACCCTTCGCGCAGATCGTGGCAGCGACCGCCGCGGGCCACCCGCTGCCGAAGCTGCTGCGTGGCGGGGGCGACCGGATCCGGTTCCCCGACGAGCGCGTCCTGTCGATACGACCCATCTACCCCTGCGCGCTCAACTTCGATGTCTGCGAGTGGGGGCGCTGCCGGTTCTGCCATCACGTGCGGCCGCGGAAGGTAGAGTCCGACTGCGTCGCCGAGTTCGCCGACGACCTGATTCGCCTGTACCGCGACAAGAAGGTTTCTCGGTTCTTCGTCTTCGACAACAGCATCTCCGCGGGCACGCTGGAGGTCCTGCTCGCCCGCCTGCGCGACCAGGGCATGGCGGGCAAGATCGGGATCGACCTGTTCGGCATGCGGCTCGATCGCCGCGTGCTCGAGATCCTGCCCCTGGTCAAGGAGACGCGCATCCTGACCTCGGTCGAGTGGGGCCTCGAGTCGTGCTCCCAGCGCATCCTCAGGCTGTGGCACAAGGGCACCAGCGCGAGCGCGTTCGAGCCCATCCTGCGCGGGATGGCCTCGGCCGGGGTGATCAACCTGCTCTTCGTGCTCTGCGGCCTGCCCCTGTCGCGGGACAGCGACATCCGCGCCACGGAGAGAGGGCTGACGCAGCTCGGCCCGCACTACCGGGCCGTCAGCGCGAGCTGGTTCGTCCTCGACCGCTGGCTGGCGGCGTTCGACGAGCGAGAGGAGCTCGGCATCCACCTCAAGGACCGCTACCGCATCTGCGACACGTTCGGGGTGGACTTCCTCGGTCCCCACAACCTCCTCACGCACTTCTACGACTTCGACAGCACGGACGGCGATCGGGGCCTCACCCGGCGCGACGATTTCGGGCGCTACCTCGGCCTGCTGTCGCGGCCCGAGGTCTCCACGTCGCAGTTCCTGTGCTTCCTGAAATCGCCCCGGCCGCTGGTCCAGCTGGCCATGAGTGGCTTCCCCGCGCTCGGTACCGCCGCGGCGGCGGCCGCCGCCCCTCCCGCCCCGGCCCCGCGCCGGGCGGGTCAGGGGGCGCGGCGGGGGGCGGGCCACCGCCGTCAGGCCCGCTGACGCATCCGGCAGCCCGGTCGAGCACCAGCGCGCCCCTCGCGCCGGTGAACGGCAGCGCGCGGGGAGCCCGCCCGGACTGGCCGCAGCGGGGGAAAGAGCGGCCTGCCAAAAGAGATGCCTATTGCGGCTGGTTGGGCGCATAATGAGCTAGGTTTCACAGGGGTGCCCGATGGGCTGCCAACTTCACGAGGCAGGGGGCGGGCATGCAGATATTCTTTCCTAACCAGCTGGCGCTGTACTTCCTCCGACGCTACCTCGACCAACGCTACCCGGAGGGCCACCAGGTGGAGTGGGTGCCCTTCGAGCCGCCCGCCTGGAGCGCGCGCTTCCTGCTCGACCCGGTCGAGCAGGTCGACCACGCCATGGCCCTTTCCGGTCTCCTGGACAAGGTCGGCCCCGGGGCGATCCTCGGGTTCGGAGTGCGCGAGGTAACCGACTACCTGTCGCTCGTACTCCTGTACCGGCAGTTCGAGGCGCGGTGGCGTGACCGGGACTCCCGGCCGCGATTCATCGTGGGGGGGAGCTTCTGCTTCTACCTCGATGCCGACGAGTTCGCCGAGCGCTTTCCGCTGGTGGACTGCCTCGTCCTGGGCCCGGGCGAGCGGCCCCTCGTGGAGATCGTGGAGGCGACCGCCGCGCGCCGGCCGCTGCCGAAGCTGCTGCGCGGAGAGGGTGACCGGGTCCGGCTCCCCGACGAGGGCGTCCTGTCGTTGGACCCGTTCTACCCCTGCACGCTCAACTTCGATGTCTGCGAGTGGGGGCGCTGCCGGTTCTGCCATCACCTGCGGCCGCGGAAGGTGGAGTCCGAGTACGTCGCCGAGTTCGCCGACGACCTGGTTCGCCTGTACCGCAACAAGAAGGTCTCTCG